>CAMOUE010000038.1 GCA_946626265.1 uncultured Eggerthellaceae bacterium
TTCCTGAACCGCATCGACGACATCGTCACGTTCGATGCGCTGTCCATCAGCGACATCGAGTCGATTGTCACGCTGCAGCTCGCCGACGTCCGCAAGCGGCTCGACGAGCGCCGCGTCACGCTCGACGTCACGCCCGCAGCGCTCGAGGCCCTCGCCATCGGCGCGTACGACCCGGTGTTCGGGGCGCGTCCGCTCAAGCGCCTCATCCAGCGCGAGGTCGTCGACCGCATCGCCGACCAGGTCGTCCGGGGAAATCTCCTCGAGGGTGACCATGTGCTCATCGATGTCGACGTCGAGGGCAGCTACACCTGCCGCGTCGAGAAACCCCTCGATTTCGACTCGATGCTCAACTAACGAAACTCGACGGGTCTGCACCCCGTTGCGTTCTGGACGCGTCAGGGCCCGAGGCCCTGGCGCGTTCTTGCGAAGGGCCCTCGGCGGTCCTTCGCTCGTCTCGGGCGCGACGGGGCAGGTGCTTCCCTGCGTGCCGAAGTACTGTCCCCTGCACAAATAAATATCCGACACAAGCCGACAATTTCGCGTTCTCGCTCGTGTTATAGAGTAGAAGGCGAAAGGAGATTGCCCTGAAAGCGAATGTCGACATCACGCCGATTTTCAGAAGACATGTCAAAACGGTCTATCGGCTCTGTTTCTCTTATCTGGGAAACGCGCCTGACGCGGAAGACGCCGTGCAGGCAACGTTCATGAAGCTCGTGCGGCAACCCCGCGAGTTCGACGGGCCCGACCACGAAAAGGCCTGGCTTCTAGCCTGCGCCGCCAACGTGTGCAAGGACGAGCTGAAAAGCGCCCGTCGTCGAAAAGCGGCCGACATGCCCGCCGACGTCGTCGACGGGCGCGCGGCGGCGGAGGCCGACGACGTGCTCGAGTGCGTGCTGGCCTTGCCCGCGCCGTACAAGGACTGCGTCTACCTCCACTACTACGAAGGGTACAAGACCGGCGAAATCGCAGAGATGACGGGCGTGCCGCCTTCGACCGTACGCAACCGATTGAGCGATGCGCGCAAGATGCTGCGCGCCGCACTAGGGGAAGGCGATTAGCATGGACGAGAAGATTCGCGCAGCTTACGACAAGATGAGCCCGACTCCCGAGCAGGAGGAGCGCATGCTCGACGCGCTTCTGGCCGCGCAGTCGGAATACGCCGGCTCGCAGCAGGCGCCCGCGCCTGCAGGCGGGGCGAGCAGCCCGAACCCTGGCGACCCGGGCCCGGGCGGCTCGAGTCCCGATAGCCCGAACCCTGGCGACCCGAGCCGCAAGCGCACCGGGTTCAAGGCGTGGATGACAGCCGTGCCCCTCGCGGCCTGCCTCGCCCTCGGCGCTGTCGTGATCGGCGCCGGGGGCCTCGGCGGCGGTACGACGAACGCGCCGGTTGCGCCTGGCCAGGGCCTTGAGGCCGCGCCCCAGAGCGTGAGCGCGGCGCCGACGCAATCCGAGCGGGAAACGGCGACGAGCGTCGTGTCGACGAATGAGAAACGCGACGACGCAGGTCAGGCCGCCATGCCCAATGCGGCCGCTGAAACCGACGGGGCGGTCGAGCTGACCGGCGGGCTTGCGGCCTACGACACGGGCGAAGTCGACATCGACCCCTATTACGGATTCGACCCGGGCAACACCGAAGAGTACACGTCCCTCGACGAATCGGGATTCGTCTCGACGCGCACCCGGCCGTTGTCGACGGTGTCCGCCGACGTCGACACCGCCTCGTACTGCAACGTGCGTCGCCTGATCCGCGAGGCGGGCGGTGCCGCATCGGTTCCGACGGGCGCGGTGCGCATGGAGGAAATGCTCAACTACTTCGATTACGGTTACGCGAGACCGACGGACGGGAGCTTGTTCTCCTTGCAGGCCGAGGTCGCGCAGTGCCCATGGAACCCCGACACCCAGCTGCTCGTCCTGGGGTTCGCCACCCCGGCCGAGACCGGCGTTGCCGAGAAGGGCGCCAACCTCGTGTTCCTCGTCGACGTATCCGGATCCATGGCCAGCACCGACAAGCTCGCGTTGCTGCAGGATTCGTTCTCGAAGCTGCTCGAGCACCTCGACGAGAACGACCGGGTGTCGATCGTCACGTACGCAAGCGGCGAGGACGTCGTGCTCGACGGCGTCGCGGGCAACGAGACGGTCGAGATCACGAAGGCGATCTACAAGCTGAGGGCGTCGGGTTCCACCAACGGCGAGGCGGGGTTGCAGAAGGCCTACGAAGTCGCCGAGCGGAACTACATAGAAGGCGGCGTCAACCGCATCGTCATGGCCTCCGACGGCGATTTGAACGTGGGCATCACGAGCGAATCCGACCTTCACGACCTCGTCGACTCAAAGCGCGAGACGGGCATCTACCTGTCGGTCCTCGGCTTCGGGGCGGGCAACTACAAAGACACGAAGATGGAGACGCTCGCCGACCACGGGAACGGCTCGTACCACTACATCGATTGCATCGACGAGGCAGAGCACGTCCTTTCCGACAAGCTGATGGCAAACCTCGTGCCGTTCGCCGACGACGTCAAGGTCCAGGTCGAGTTCAATCCCGCCCAGGTGAAGGGCTACCGGCTCATCGGCTACGAGAACCGTGGGCTGGCAGACGAAGACTTCGTGAACGACGCCGTCGATGCGGGCGACGTAGGGCCTGGCTCCCAGTTCACCGTCGCATACGAAATCGTTCCCGCGAGCTCGTCGTTCGAGGTCGTCCAGCCCTCGTTGAAGTACGAAGGCGAGCCGCCGACGCCGTCGGACAGCTCCGAGCTGCTCACCTGCGCGCTGCGCTACCGGGCCTTCAGCGACGGCGAGGTGCACGAGCAGGAGCTTTCCGTGGACGAGTCCGACGTGACGGCCGCC
The DNA here is from genome assembly GCA_946626265.1 of uncultured Eggerthellaceae bacterium. Lineage (GTDB taxonomy): Bacteria > Actinomycetota > Coriobacteriia > Coriobacteriales > Eggerthellaceae > UBA9715. The sequence continues at coordinate 2,848 of CAMOUE010000038.1, forward strand.
CCCTCGGCGGACTGGCGGTTCGCAAGCGCCGTAATCGAGTTCGGCATGCTTCTGCGCCAGAGCGACCACGTAGGCAGCGCTTCGTACGATTCGGTCCAGGAGATCCTCGAGGGCCTCGACTTGAGCGCCCAGCAAGAGGGTTTTCGGGAGTTGGTTGGTGAAGCGGCCCGCACTGTGCGATAATGGGCGGCGCTGAATTGAGAAGACGACGATAGGGGATACCGTGGCTGATGAAGTAATCGAGATTCCGCTGCTTTTGGAAAACGTGCTGCGCTACAGCCTGAACAATGCGCGCGACAGGATGCTGAAGGGCGAGCAGGTCAACCCGTTCTCGGCGCTGGCCGTCGGCGACACGCTGTTCATGGAGGAGCATGTGTACGACACGCCCGAGGAGTGCTTCGCAAGCGCGAGGCGCACGGTCGAGAAGGCCCGCGGGGCCCGCGCCTACGGCTTCTGCTATGACGGCTTCGTCGACACCGATTTCGGCCGCAGCGACGCGCTCATCGCGCAGGGCGGCATGCCGGGCGAGCCGTACGGCCATGCGATCGGCCTCATCTACAAGGTCAAGGACGACGGCGAACTCGATTTCCACGCCGAGCCCATCTACGTGGGGCCTGCGGCGAACTACATGTGCCTGCTGTCCTTCGACGACGACGAGGCCGAGGGCGACCAGACGGCTGAAGCTCAAACAGAGCCCGAAAACGGGACCCAGGACGCCGAATAGCGCGCCGAATTGCGCAATCGAAAAGCGAACGAGCGGGAACGGTGGCGACTTTGCCGCCGTTCCCGCTTCTTTTCCGCTCGAAAGCGCGACAGTTTGCGGACGGCTCGAAACAGCTTACGGACAACGAACTGCAAGGTTCGAGGAGTACCGTACGGGTTGCTATCCCGCCGGGCAAACGTAGCTAAAACTCGGAGCACAAGGGCCCGGCGGGAGGGATCGGTGTGGCGAAGGCGTGAACTCGGTCTTTCCCAATAGGGGAGTTATTGTGAAGCCGAATTCCATTTGCTAGAATGAGCAGGCTGTTTTTATCCTGCCCCGGTGTGAGCCTTCACCAGCCCGGGGCCGTTTAGTCCAAAGGAGGTGAGCTGATGAAGGCTTACGAATTGCTGTTCTTTGTTGCTCCGACTCTCGAAGAGGACGCCCGTGCGAATGTCATGGGTCGTATCGAGAAGGTCATCGCCGAGGGCGAAGGCACCGTCGATAAGGCGGAAGACTGGGGCAAGCGCAAACTTGCATACGAGATCAACAATCTGACCGAGGGTGACTACATCCTCATCGACTTCCATGCCGATCCCGATCACATCGCTGAGCTTGATCGCATCCTGCGCATCAACGACAACGTCGAGCGTCACATGATCGTGCGCCGCGCTGATCGCGACTAATCGGAATCGAGCCCGCCCCGTGCGGGCGCATGGCAAGAAGAGGTGGAAACATGAGCATCAATCGAGTTGTCATTAGCGGCAACCTCACGCGCGATCCGGAGCTGCGTCGCACGCAGTCGGGCATGGCCATCATGTCGTTCGGCGTGGCCGTGAACGACCGCCGTCGCAACCAGCAGACAGGCGAGTGGGAGGACTACGCTAACTTCATCGATTGCACGATGTTCGGCAACCGCGCCGAGAGCCTGTCGAACTACCTCTCGAAGGGCACGAAGGTCGCCATCGAGGGCAAGCTCCGCTGGAGCCAGTGGGAGCGCGACGGGCAGAAGCGCTCGAAGATTGAGGTCATCGTCGACGAGCTCGAGTTCATGTCCTCCCGCGACCGTCAGGGCGGTGGGTCCTACCAGGGCGGCGGCTACCAGGGCGGCGGCTACCAGGGCGATAACGGCGGCTATCAGCAGCCGTCCGTCGCGCCGGCGTCCGCTCCGGTTATCAACACCTCTTCGACCGTGTACGACGACGATATTCCGTTCTAAGACTGAAAGAGGCACCTATGGCCGATTATTCGAAGCAACCTCGGCGTAAGTACTGCCAGTTCTGCAAGGATCAGGTGGATTACGTCGACTACAAGGATACGCAGATGCTGCGCAAGTACGTGACCGATCGCGGCAAGATCAAGCCGCGCCGCGTCACGGGCGCTTGCGTCCAGCACCAGCGCGACATCGCGAACGCCGTGAAGCGCGCTCGCGAAATGTCGCTCATGCCCTACGCGGTTCCCGCCGTCAGCGGCCGCGGCGACCGTCGCAGGCGCGACTAGAGGAGGGGCCAGAAATGAAAGTCATTCTTCTTGAAGAGCTCAGGGGCAAGGGCGGCGAAGGCGACGTTGTCGATGTCGCTCGCGGCTTTGCCAACAACTACCTGCTCCCGCAGGGAATCGCCGTTCTGGCTACGAAGGGCAACCTCAAGCAGCTCGAGCAGCGCCGCAAGAACATCGCCAAGCGCGAAGAGGTCCGCATCGCTGACGCCGAGAAGCTGAAGGCCGTCCTCGAGGGCGATCGGTTCGTCATCAAGGCGAAGGTCGGCGAGGAGGGCATCCTCTTCGGTTCCGTCACCCCGCAGATGATCGTCGACGCGGTCAAGGCCGAGAAGGAAGTCGAGGTCGACCGCCGTCGCATCGACGTCCGTCAGGCCATCAAGACCGTCGGCGAGCACAGCGTCGAGGTTTCCCTGTACCGCGACATCAAGGCTACCGTCCAGCTGCTCGTCGTCGACGAGGCCGCTCCGGCCGAGGAAGCCGTCGAGGAAGCTGCTCCTGCAGAGGCCGAGGAGGCCGCTGTCGAGGAGACTGCAGAGGAAGCTGCCGAGGAGGCCGCTGCCGAGGAGTAATCCTCAAAAAAGTTTTCCACTGTGGAAACGTGTGGAAACCGAACAGAAGCCCCTTTGCCCGAGATAGGGCAAAGGGGCTTTTCCGTTGTGGGGTGGAAAACGCACCCAGCGTTCAAGCGACCATAAAAAATACTGGTGAGCAGGCATTTTCCATGGGTTACTATAAGGGTTCGCAGAACATGAAAGGAACTTATGCCCACTTTCGACGACAACGCCGCTCCCGCAGCCGGCAACAACAAGCCCATCCCCTCCAACATCGAGGCGGAAAAATCGGCCCTCGCCGCGTGCATACTGAACGCCGACATCCTCGAGGAGATCGTCCTGAAGCTGAAGCCCGAAGACTTCTTCAGGCCGGCGCATCGGATAATCTTCGAGAGCATCGTGAACCTCAACGCTCGACGGATTCCCGTCGACCAGATCTCGCTCGCCGACAACCTCAACTCGATCGGCCAGCTCGACGCCGTCGGGGGCCGCTCGTACATCGTGGAGCTCGCCGACAACACGTTCGCGCTCACAAACTGGTCGAACCATGCCGACATCGTCAAGCGCACTTCGATCCTCCGGCAGCTCATCTATGCTTCCGCGGGCATTACCGCGCTGGCCTACAACGCTCCCGACAATCTGGACGAAGTGGTCGAGGAAGCGGAGAAGACGTTGTTCCAGGTCACGGAGAAGCGCGTCTCGTCGTCGTTCGTGAAGATGGACGTGCTGCTCACCGAGGCGTTCGAGGAGATCACCCAGCTTGCCGAGCAGCAAAGCCACATGGCGGGCGTCCCGACCGGGTTCAAGGACGTCGACGACCTTTTCCACGGCCTGCGCGGCGGCGACCTCGTCATCTTGGCCGCGCGTCCCGGCGTCGGCAAGACGTCGTTCGCGCTGAACCTCGCCGTGAACTCGGCGATGAAGGGGACGTCGGTCGCCTTTTTCTCGCTTGAGATGAGCGCAGGGCAGCTCGTGCAGCGCATCCTGTGCTCGGAAGCCCGCGTCTCGCTCTCGAAGATACGCTCGGGCTACATTTCGGAAGGCGACTGGGGGGCGATCGCGGACGCGTCGAACCGCCTCGCGAAGCTCGAGCTGTTCATCGACGACTCGCCCGGCCTGTCTATTCTCGAAGCTCGCGCGAAGGCGCGCCGTGAGCTTCGCGCCGCGCAGGGCAAGGGGCTCATCGTCGTCGACTACCTGCAGCTCATGCAACCGCCGTCCGTCCGCCGCGACGGCAACCGCGCCGTCGAGGTCGGCGAGATCTCCCGCGGCCTGAAGATCCTGGCCAAGGAGATGGACATGCCGGTCATCGCGCTGTCGCAGCTGTCGCGTGCGGTCGAGATGCGCGGCAAGAAGCGCCCGCAGCTCTCGGACCTGCGCGAATCCGGCTCGATCGAGCAGGACGCCGACATCGTCATGTTCATCGACCGCTCTATGGACGAAGTCGAGGCGGAGCAGGACGGCCGTCCTCCCCTCGGCACGGCGGACCTTCTCGTGGCGAAGCACCGCAACGGGCCCACGCGCGACATCAGGCTCGCATTCGTACCCGATTACACGCGATTCATCGACTATGCGGACGAAACCAGGTCGCCGATAGGCTAGCATGGGCGCATGACGAAGAGAATCACGTTCCTACATACCGCCGACCTGCATATTGGGGCTCCTGTACGGGGGTTTTGCAACTTGACGGAAGAATGGCAGGCGCGGCTCCAGGAAGCCATTCCGGCTGCGTTCGACCGCATCGTCGACCTCGCGGTCTCGCGCGCGGTCGACTTCGTGGTCGTCGCGGGGGACGCCTTCGACATCACGAAGCCGTCCTACGGCGATTTCTGCCGGTTCTTCGCGGGATTGGCCAGGCTCGGCGAAGCGGGCATCCCGACATACCTCGTGGCGGGCAATCACGACCCGTTCGCGACATGGGGCAAAGACGTCGAGCTCCTGCCCCCGTCGGCGCATCTGCTCGGCACCGACGGCCCGTCTTACGTCCTGCACAGGCGCGACGCCGAGCCCTTGTGCCTTATCGGCGCGCGGGGCTACCGCAACCAGGCTTGGCCGGTCGACGAATCCATCGCCGAGGGCATCTCGCGCGAGCGCGCCGTTGCGGCGCTGCGCGCAGACGAGCCGAACGCCGACGCGGCCCCGTTCACTGTCGGAATCGTGCATACGGGCCTCGACCTCGACCAGAGCAAGGCGTATTGCGATCCGAGGCGCCTCATGCAGGCAGACGTTGACTACTGGGCGTGCGGCCATCTGCACAAGCGCCTCGTCAAGCCGAGCGAAGAGTCGCCGCGCATCGTTTTCCCCGGCTGCATACAGGGGCGCGACCTGAAGGAGTCGGGAAAACGCGGCTGCTATCTCGTTTCCATGGAGGAATCGGACGGCCGCGCGCCGCGCGCCGTGCTCGAGTTCGTGCCGACCGCCGACGTCACGTTCCACACCCTCAGGCTCGACGTGTCCTCGTGCCTGACGCTCGCGGACGTGAGCCAGCTCGTCGTGTCGCAGCTCTTCCTCGAGAGCGGACGCGACCAATGCGAGCAGATGGTCGTGCGCGTGATGCTGGAAGGCGCGACCGATCTCCATGCGTTCCTCGCGAGCCCCGACGTCCTGTCGGACCTGAGGCGCCGCATCAACGACGCGTACCCGAAGTTCTTCTGCGACGTGCTGGTCGACCGGACCGTGTCGCGCCGCGACCGCGATGCGGCGCGGCGGGGCGCCACGTTCGCCGGACAGCTCCTCCGGGTGGCCGACCAGCAGAGCGCGCGGTCCGAGGAGACGATCAACTACGTTCAAAGCGAGCTCGTGAAACGCGGCATCGACGTGCCCGCATCCCTCGTCCGCCGCATCGACGAGTACGGGTTCGAGGCGGAATCGCTCGTCATGGACCTGCTCGAGGAGGAATCGTTGTGAGTCGACGTTACCTCCGCAGCATCGACGTCGAGCGGTACGGCGCCTTGGAGCGCCGCTCGGTCGGCCCGTTCGGGCCGGGGCTCAACGTCGTGTTCGGGCCGAACGAGGCGGGCAAGTCGACCGTGGCCTCGTTCGTCGGAGGCGTGCTGTTCGGCTGGGAAGAAGCGCACGGCGTGCGCAACACGTACCGGCCGGCAGAAGGCGAGCGGTCGGGCTCGCTCGTGTTCGCCTCGTCCGATGCCGACGCGGACGCCGTCGTCTTCCGGGAACGCAACGAGGACGGTCTTGGGGGAGACGTCTCCATCGTGGCCGATATCGACAACAACACGTTCAAGACGATGTTCTCCTTGACGTCCGACGAGCTGCGCTCTCTGCGCAATTCGTCCGACGTCACGGCGCGGCTGCTCACCGCGGGCTCGGGGACGGGCACGAGTCCTGCTGCGGCGTACGTCGAGGTGGAGCAGCGCATTGCGGCGCTCACGTCGCGGTCGGCGCAGGCGTCTGGCTCGATTCCCAACATCGTCGACAAGATCGACCAGCTCAAGGCGGCCGTCAAGCAGGCCGAGGAGGTCGTCGACGACGTCAAGCGCGAGCGGTTCGAGCAACGCGAGCTGCGGCAGAGCCTCGACAGCGCCACGGAAAGGCTCGATGCGCTCAACCGCGAAATCGACTCGCTCGCCTCCCTGCGCGCGAAAATCGAGAGGATCGACGCGGGGGTCGAGGAGCGCAGCTCCGAAGTGGACGGCCTCGTTTCCGAGAAGGCGGAGCTGTCGGCGAATCTGGGGGGCGCCTCCGGCGTCGACCCCCGTTTGCTCGCCCTCGGCTCGTCCGACGAGCGCGCCATCCTCGACGAGCTCGACGAGTTTGCCGAGGAGCAGGCCAAGCTTTCGCGCGCCATCGACGCGGCTCGTGAGAACAGCGCCGCGTCCTCTGCGGCCTACGAAGCGCTTTTGGAGATAGACGACAACCCTTCGGCCGCGCGCAGCCTGGCGAACCGAACGACGCAGGCCGCCGTCTCGGTGGTGCTTCCCATCGCGTTCGTGGTTGCGGGCGCGTTCACGTTCCTGCACGGCCGCGAGATAGAGAGCCTGTCGTTCACGGCGCTCGGAATCGGTCTGGTGGCAGCCGCGCTCATCCTCGCCGCGGCGGCAATCGTCGTGCTGCTCAGGCCGAGCAAGGGGGCCGAAGCGCGCGAGGGCCGCAAGAGGGACGCGCAGTGGGTCATGCTGCAGGACCGCAAGAAGCTCGACGCGAGCCTCGAGGCGAAAGCCGAGCTCGAGCTGCGGTTGGGGTCGTTCCTCGACGAGGCGGGCCTCGGGGCGGCGAACGGGTCCGTGCGCCAGGCGCGCGCGCTCATGGACGAGGCGCGGACGGCGCGGGCACGGCGCGAGGCGCAGGGCCTAAGGCTCGCGGCGCTCGACATGCACCTCGACGAGGCGAGGAAGGCGCTGAAGGACTTCGCCGCCGAGCGGAGGCGGGCCGAGGCCGAGGCGGGCGTGCGTTCCGCGTCCTTGGCGGAAATCGACGGGCTCGTAGCCGAGAAGACGGAGGAGCGAAACGCGCTGATCGAGGTCGTGCGCGATATGAGCGTGCGGCTCGGCGAACTGGGCGAGCGCTTGGCGAGGGCGGAGCACGACCGGTCGTACGACCAGCTCAAGTTGAGCCTGCAACAGGAGCGGACGAAGCTCAAGGACGCGAAGCACGAGCTCATAGCCCTGCTTCTCGCAAAGCGCATGCTCGACAAGAGCATCGTCGCCTGGGAAAGCCGCAGCCAACCCGAAGTGTACCGGGAGGCGAGCAGGCTCATGTCGCTCGTGACGGGCGGTGCCTGGGTCGGGGTCTCCATGACGCGGGAGGGCCGTTTGGTTGCGACGTCGTCGGACGGTGCGGCGCGCGAAGTGAGGCATCTGTCGCTGGGCACGTGCCAGCAGCTTTACCTGTCGCTGCGCATCGCGATGCTGCTGCACTCCGCGGGCGTTGGCAAGAGCGTCCCCGTCTTGGCAGACGACATCCTCGTCAACTTCGACGCCGCGCGCAGGCGCGGTGCCGCGCGGGCGCTCGCAAAGCTCGCGGAACGCAGGCAGATCATCGTCTTCACGTGCCATCACGAGACCGTCGACGCGATTGCGCAGGCAGCTGACGACTTCACGTACCTCGAGCTGTAATATAATCGTTTTTGCAGTCGATCCGAAAGGACTCATCATGAACACAGTGCTGGTCGGCGCCCAATGGGGCGATGAGGGCAAGGGCAAGGTCACCGACCTCATTGCCCACGACTACGATTACGTCGTGCGCTACCAAGGCGGCAACAACGCGGGGCATACGGTCATCCACGGCGGCACGAAGCTCGCGCTCCATCTCATGCCATCGGGCGTCATGTACCCCGACTCCACGCCGGTCATCGGCAACGGCGTCGTCATCGACCCGGGCGTGCTCGTCAAGGAGATGGCGATGCTGCAGTCTGAGGGCATCTCGTGCCAGAACCTCAAGATCAGCTGCGACGCCCACATCATCATGCCGTACCACAAGGACCTCGACGGGGCCGACGAAAAGCGCCTCGGCGAGAACCAGATCGGCACGACCAAGCGCGGCATCGGCCCGTGCTATCAGGACAAGGCCGGCCGCAAGGGCATCCGGGTGCAAGACCTCATGGACGAGCGTATCTTCCGCTTGAAGCTCGAGACGGTGCTCGCGCAGAAGAACCCCATCTTGGAGAAGATCTACGGGCTGCACACCTACACGGTCGAGGAGATCTGCGAGGAGTACCTGCCCTACGCTAACATCCTGCGTCCCTACATGGCAGAGACGGCCCAGCTCCTGAACGAGGCACTGCGCCAGGGCAAGTCCATTCTGTTCGAGGGCGCCCAGGGAACGCTGCTCGACATCGACCACGGCACGTACCCCTACGTCACGTCGTCCCCATGCTGCGCCGGCGGCGCGGCCACCGGCACGGGCGTCGGCCCCAAGGCCATCGACCGCGTGCTCGGCATCCAGAAGGCCTACGTCACGCGCGTGGGCGGCGGCCCGTTCCCGACGGAGCAGCGCTTCGCCGAGAACGGCGGCGCGGGCGAAGAGGCCGAGGTCGGCGAGAAGATCTGCTCCGAAGGCCACGAGTACGGCGTCACGACCGGGCGCAAGCGCCGCTGCGGCTGGTTCGATGCCGTCATCGGGCGCTACGCCGTCGAGGTGAACGGCCTGACCGACGTCGCGCTCACGAAGCTCGACGTGCTCTCTGCGTTCGACACCATCAAGGTTTGCATTGCCTACGAATGCGACGGCAAGCGCTACGACTACTTCCCGATGCAGCAATCGGTCCTCTTCCACGCCAAGCCCATCTACGAGGAACTGCCCGGTTGGAAGGGCGAGGACATCACCGAATGCCGCTCGTTCGAGGAGCTGCCGAAGAACGCGCAGGATTACGTGAGGCACCTCGAGGACATCTGCAACGTGCGTATTAGCTTCGTCTCGGTCGGTCCCGACCGCGACCAGACTATCGTCCGTGACTGGTACAGAGAGGAAGACTAATGAACATCCTGGTATTGGGTAGCGGCGGGCGCGAGCATGCAATCGCGTGGGCGCTGGCGAAATCCCCTAAGACCGACAAGCTCTACGTCGCGCCGGGCAACGGCGGGACCGCCTCGATTGCCGAGAACGTGACGGGGCTCGATGCCGAAGACGGCGCCGCCGTCCTCGATTTCGTCCAGGAGCACGACATCGCGCTCGTGGTCATCGGCCCCGAGGCGCCGCTCGTCGTCGGCGTCGCCGACGTGCTGCGCGGGGCGGGCGTGCCCGTTTTCGGGCCGGACAAGCAAGGCGCCCAGCTCGAGGGCAGCAAGACGTTCTGCAAAGAGTTCATGATGCGGAACAACCTGCCGACGGCGGAATACCTCAGCACCGCCGACGAGGCGCAAGCCCATGCCTACATCGACAAGATGGGCGCGCCGATCGTCGTGAAAGCGGACGGCCTTGCGGCCGGCAAGGGCGTCGTCGTCGCGCAAACCGCAGAAGAGGCGCACGAGGCCGTCTCCTCGTGCTTCGAGGGCGCGTTCGGCTCGGCCGGCAACACCGTCGTCATCGAGGAGTGCCTGACGGGCCCCGAATGCTCGATGCTCGCGTTCGTTTCCGCCGGCAAGGCGTATTGCATGGCCCCCTCGCAGGACCACAAGCGCGCCTACGATGGCGACCAGGGCCCGAACACGGGCGGCATGGGCGCGTACTCGCCGGTGCCGATCGTCACGGAAGACGAGCTGAAGACCATGGAAGACGTCATGCAGCGCGCCGCCGCGGCAACGGCCGTCGAGTTCGACCACGACTACCGCGGCGTGCTCTACGGGGGCTTCATGCTCACGCCGAACGGCCCGAAGCTGCTCGAGTACAACGCGCGCTTCGGCGACCCCGAGACCCAGGTCGTGCTGCCGCGCCTCGAGTCCGACCTCGTCGAGGTCATGCTCGCGGTGGCGGAAGGGCGTCCCGACGACATCGAGCTCTCCTGGGCCGACAAATGGACCGTCACCGTCGTGCTCGCGAGCGAGGGCTATCCCCGCGCATACGAGAAGGGCAAGGTCATCCTGGGCGTCGACGACGCGAACGAGCTCGATGACGTGATGGTGTTCCATGCGGGCACCGCCTTGAACGCCGATGGCGAGCTCGTGACGGCGGGCGGACGCGTGCTCAACGTCACCGCCATGGGAGAGACGTTCCAGGCGGCGCGCGAGCGCGCCTACGAGGCATGCGCCCTCATCGATTTCGAGGGGAAGCAGAACCGCAGCGACATCGGGTTGCGGGCCATAAAGGGCCGCGATTCCTGGGCCTAGATGTTTTCCGGGGCGGTTTTTGCCGCCCCGTTTTTCGACACGATACCGACGCGATCAGATAAGGCGAGGTCCTAGTGCTCTCTGAACGACTTCTCTCGCTCGCAGTACGCGAGACATCGAAGAACTACCTGAAGATCAACCCGACGACCGACACGCACGTGCCGGCACCGAAACCGGGGCAGAAGTACATGCTGTACATGCACGTGCCGTTCTGCACGAAGCTGTGCCCGTACTGCT
>CAMOUE010000039.1 GCA_946626265.1 uncultured Eggerthellaceae bacterium
GGACGAGCTGGGAGACGACGACGCGCTCGGTGCCGTTGATGATGAACGTGCCGCGGGGGGTCATCAGCGGGAAATCGCCGACGAACACCTCCTGCTCCTTGATCTCGCCCGTCTCCTTGTTGATGAAGCGGATCTCGACGAACAGCGGCGCCTGGTAGCTGACGTCCTTCTCCTTGCATTCGTCGACCGTGTACTTGGGCTCGCCGAAGCGGTGGGCGCCGAACTCTACGGCCATGTCCTTCGTCGAGTTCTCGATCGGGCTGATGTCCGAGAACGCCTGCGCCAAGCCTTCGGTTGTGAACTGCTTGAAACTTTCCGTCTGGATGGCGATCAGATTCGGGACGTCCATGACGTCGGGAATCTTGGCGAATGATCGCCTAACCCTGTAATTGCTGGTGGGAGTGGTATTTTTCGTTGTTGCCACGAGGGTCTTCCTCCTTTGCGAGCTCCCGTTTTCCGCAAAATTGCACAGCTTAATAAAATATGACGGAAGGTACCTCGTGTCAATATCTTTTTTTACAAACTATGTATGTTTGCTGTTGTTTTACCTTATCTACCTGGTGTTTAGCTGTTGGAAATAATGCTTAGAGCGCCGTGCCGTCGCGCAGCGCCTTCAGCTTCGCGAGCGTCTCGGAGTCGATGCGGTCCGCGACCGTGCGCTTGTGCGAGACCTTTGGCGTCTCGTCGAGCACGGCGTCGTGGTAGTAGCGGTCGACCTCGATGCTGAAACCCTCCGCGCTCATGCGGTCGACGCCGAGGCCGAACACGGTATCCTGGATCGTCGCGTCGCTCGTGACGACGAGGACCTCGTAGCCGTTCTCGCGGCCCTCGTGCGACAGCTTCTCTATGACCTTGTCGGCGCTCGAGCCGCTCGCGGAGAACATGACGCGCACGCCGCCGACCGTCTGCGACGAGCCGGTCGACTCGGCGTTTCCCCCGCCGTCGAACACGATCGTGGCCTGGTATTCGCGTCCTGCGTAGTTCACGACGTCGTTCACGAGCATCTCGCGCGCGCGGTTGAACCAGTCGTGGTCGTAGTCGGGAAGGTCGAGCGCCATGTTCTTGTAGCGGCTGCCCGAGCGCAAGACGTTGAAACCGTCGATGATGAGCAGCCGTTTTCTCGTCATGGGCATGGCGACGCTACCAGTTCTGCCGAAGCCACTCGTACATCATGGCCGTCGAGGACTGCGCCACGTTCAGGGAGGAGACCTCCCCCATCATCGGGAGCTTGCCTGCCATGTCGCAATGCTCGAGCACGAGATGCGATATGCCCTCCTGCTCGTTTCCCATGACGAGCACGATCTTGCCCTTGAGGTTGACCTCCCAGGCGAGGTTGTTCGAATGCTCGGTGGCGGCGCAGATCCAGAAGCCCGCCTTCTTGAAGCGCTCGAGCGCGTTGGCGATGTTGGACGTCTGCGCGATCGGGAGATGAGCGACGGCGCCCGCAGAGCTCTTGTAGGTGCTCGCCTCGACGCGCGCGCTCCTCTTGTTGGGGATGACGACGCCGGACGCCCCCACCGACTCGGCGGAGCGGATTATCGCGCCGAGGTTACCCGCGTCTGTGAGGTGGTCGCACACGACGACGAGCGCCCGTCCCTCATGCCCTTCGGCGTACGCGAGCGCCGCGTCGACGATATCGCCGACGCCCTTGTAGGGGAACGGCTTCGTCTCGGCCATGACGCCCTGGTGGCTCCCGCGGGCCGACTTCTGGTCGAGCTCGGCGCGCGGGACCTCGATGACCTGCACGTCGCGCTGGCGCGCCTTGCGCAAGACGTCGTTTACGAGCGGGTCTCGCTTGGCGTTGTCGGCCAAAAGTATCTTCTTCAGGGGCACGTCGGTGCGCAGCGCCTCGATGACCGGGCGCTTTCCTTCTACGTAATCTGCCATAGGTCCTTCCCTAACGACGAAAGCGGCAACGATGCCGGGCTCGCCCGCCGCCGCGACGCGCGGAGATGGGCGAGCCCTCCGTTGCCTTATGCTATGCGAACAGCTCGTCGAGAACGTCGAGGCCCGCTTCCTTCTTGAAGTCGGCCTTCTCGGTGAAATCGAGCGCCTCGGCCACCTCGTCGACGGCGAAATCGCGCTTCTGGCCGGTCTTGCGGAGCTTGACCTCGACCTTGCCCTCGGCCAGGCCGCGCTTTCCGACGACGACCTGAAGCGGCCAGCCGATGAGGTCGGCATCGGCGAACTTGACGCCGGCGCGCTCCTTGCGGTCGTCGATGACGACCTCGATGCCGCGCTCGGCGAGCTCGGAGGCGATCTTCTCGGCCGCGGGCGCGACGACGTCGTCGCCGACCGTCAGCGGGATGACGCAGACGTGGGCGGGCGCGACGGACAGCGGCCAGATGATGCCCTGGTCGTCGTGGTACTGCTCGACGACGGCAGCCATCGAGCGCGACACGCCGACGCCGTAGCAGCCCATGATGAACGGCTTCTCGGTGCCGTCCTCGTCCATGAACGTGGCGCCCATGGACTCGGAGTACTTCGTGCCGAGCTGGAACACCTGCGACACCTCGATGCCGCGCGCGCCCTCGAGCGCCTTGCCGCAATGGGGACAGGCGTCGCCCGGCTTGACGGTGCACAGGTCGGCCCATGCGTCGACCGTGAAGTCCTCGCCGAGGCGCGCGCCCACGTAGTGGTAGCCCTCCTCGTTGGCGCCGACGGCCCATTGCGAAACGTCCTTGAGGCTTCGGTCGGCCATGACGAAGGTTCCCTCGGGCAACCCGACAGGGCCCATGGAACCCTTGAACAGGCCGTGGTTTACCATTTCCTCGTCCGTCAGAAGCTCGAAGCCCAAAACCTCCCGGTTGATCTTGATCTCGTTGAGCTCGTGGTCGCCGGGGATGAACAGCACGATGAGCTTGCCGTCGGCGTCCTTGCCGGAAAGGGCCTTCATGCAGGAGGACTCGGGAATGTCGAGGAAGCCGGCGAGCTCCTCGATCGTGTGGATGCCCGGAGTCGAGATCTTCTCCATCCCGTCGCGGGCGTACTCCGTGGGATGGGGGATGCACTCCCCCGCCTCGGCGTCGGCGGCGTAGCCGCATTCGCAGTAGACGAGCTCGGCCTCGCCGTACTCGGCGAGCGCCATGAACTCGGTCGTGACCTTCCCGCCGATCTGGCCGGAGTCGGCCTCGACGGCGCGCCAGGTCAGGCCCATGCGGTCGCACATGCGCGCGTAGGCGTCGCTCGTCTCGTCATACGTCTCCTGCAGGGACTCCTGCGTCGCGTGGAAGCTGTAGCCGTCCTTCATCATGAACTCGCGCGAGCGCATGAGGCCGAAGCGCGGGCGGATCTCGTCGCGGAACTTCACCTGCGTCTGGTACAGGTAGGCGGGCAACTGCTTGTAGCTCCTCAGCTCGTTGCGCACGAGCGACGTGATGAGCTCCTCGTGCGTGGGCCCCAGGCAGTACTCGACGCCATGGCGGTCGGTCATGCGGGCGAGCTCGGGGCCGTAGTCGTCCCAACGCCCCGACTCGTGCCAGATGTCGGCGGGCTGCACGAACGGCATGAGGATGCGCTCGGCGCCGATGTTGTCCATCTCCTCGTTGACGATCGCCTCGACCTTGCCGAGCACGCGCATGCCGAGCGGCAGAAACGAGTACAGGCCGGCGGCGTTTTTTCGCATCATGCCGGCGCGCAGCAGCAGCCTGTGGCTTGCGAGCTCGGCGTCGGACGGGTCTTCCTTAAGCGTCGGCGCGTACATCTTGCTCATGCGCATAATGTTTGTCATAGCTTTTCAATCTCCTCCATCAACGCGTCCACGATGGCGGCCTCTTCGACCTTGCGGACGACTTCACCCTTTACGAAAACGGCACCCGAACCCTTGCCGCACGCGACGCCGATGTCGGCATCGCGCGCCTCGCCGGGCCCGTTGACGATGCACCCCATCACGGCGACCTTCACGGGCGCCTTGACGGACTCGAGCCGCCTTTCGACGGACGTCGCCAATTCTATCAGGTTAACCTGGCAGCGTCCGCACGTCGGGCAACTAATTATCTCGGGACCGCGCCTCCTGAGGTCGAGCGCGGCGAGCAGCGTCCAGCAGGCGCGCACCTCGTTGACCGGGTCGTCGGTGAGCGAGATCCGCATCGTGTCGCCTATGCCCTGCTCGAGCAGTATCCCGAGGCCGGAAGCCGATTTAATGACGCCTTGGAACTGCGTTCCCGCCTCCGTGACGCCGATGTGCAGCGGGATGGCCGGTATCTCCCTCGCGAGGAGCCGGTAGGTCTCGACCGTCGTCATCACGTCGTGGGCCTTGGCCGACACCACGAGGTCGCGAAACGAGTTCTCCTCGCAGAAGCGCGCGTACTGCGCGGCAGACGACGCCAGCTTCTCGGGCAGCGTCAGGTCCGTGCGCGCCGCAAGCTCGGAATCGAGCGAGCCGGCGTTCACGCCGATGCGGATGGGAATGCCCGCCTCGCGCGCCGCGTCGAGCACCGGCACGGTCGCGTCGAGGCCGCCGATGTTTCCCGGGTTGATGCGGAGCTTCGCCGCGCCGCGCCGGGCGGCCTCGATGGCGATGACGGGATCGAAGTGGACGTCGGCGACCACGGGCAGCGGCGAAGCCTTGCACACGGCCTCGAACGCGTCAAGGCACTCGCGCCTGGGGATGGCCATCCTCGCCACCTCGCACCCCGCCTCGGCAAGCGCCTCGATCTGGCGCACGTTTGCCTCTACGTCGTCGGCGCGCGCGTTGAGCATGGACTGCACGACGACCGGCGCACCGCCGCCCATCGGAACCGAGCCGACCATCACGCGGCGCGTACACTCGTTAGGTTTCACGAACCCACCTGCCTTCTCCTACCAGTTGCCGAAGATGAAACGTTGGATGTCCTGGTTCATCATGACCAGGAAGAACAGCATGAAAAGCGCGACGCCTGCAAACGACAGGTAGTTCATCGCGCGCAACGATATGACCTTGCGCCTGATGCGCTGATATACCTCGACGACGAACCGGCCCCCGTCGAGCGGCGGGATCGGCAGCATGTTCATGATCCCGAGCGAAACGGAAAGCATGGCCGTGAACGAGAACAGTTCGGTGAACCCCGCCTCGAAGGCCGACTTCGACATGACGGCGATTCCGACGACCGACGTCGAGTTCGAGACGGTGTCCGCGGCCGTCTGCGGGTTGAACAGACCGGCGACGGCCTGCACGACCATGCCGATGTACATGAAGCCCGCCTCGATCGCCTTGAGCGGCGGTATGACGATGTGGGACACCTCGCCCGTCTGGGTGTTCTGGTAGTCGAACCCGAGGACCGAGTAGATGACGACGAACGCGACGAGCGCGAAGAGGAGGTTGACCCCCGGTCCGGCTATCAGGATGACGGAACGCTTCCAGAACGGAAGCGAGCGGTACTGCTGGCGGTATTCCGAGAGGAAGAACGCATGTGGGTCTGCGAGCGCATGGGGCTCGCCCTCGTCGAGCTCGAGGGGCTCGCAGCCCGCCTTCGCAGACTTGGCGCGACGCCTCTGCAAGGCCGTGAGCTTGCGCTTGGGGACGCGGTAGGTGTTGTACTCGTCCGATTTTTTCGGGCCGGTCACGGAGCCCCATTCGACGAGCTCCTCGAGGGCCTCGTAGGCATCGTCGTCGCTTATGCCGCAATCGCGTGCGACGTCCTCCATGAGCGCGGTCCCGCGCGCGTACACGCTCGCGAGGCAGGCCTCGAGGTGGGGGCTCATCTCGCCGGGCTCCATGCCGCACACGCGCGCATAGCCGCCGAGCGGGACCGCCGTCACGCCGAAGCGGGTCTCGCCCCGCTGCACTCCGATGGACGGGCCGGGAAGGCCGAGCATGAACTCGGTGACGCGCACGCCGAACGCCCGCGCCGCGACGAAGTGCCCGCCCTCGTGGATGAACACGAGGAACCCGAGCACGATGGTCGCCGAGAGTATCATCACCAAAATATCCATGCGCCCAATTATACGCAAGGACGTCAGGCAACACGAAACGGCTGCAAATACGACATGAACCCGTGACTTGCGCGGGACTTCGCGCAGGTTACCTTATGTTCTCGCGCGCCAGCGCACGCGCCCACGCGTCGACTTCGGCGAGCTGCTCGACGGATTCGACGTCCTGCACGTCGTGGCGCTCCATGACCGTCTCCACGCACTCGGCGATTCCCAGATAGCTGCCCTCCTCGGCGAGGAACGCCGCCACGGCGATTTCGTTCGCCGCGTTCATGACGCACGGCAGCGTGCCGCCCCGCTCGCCTGCCGCCCGCGCGAGCGCGAGGCAGCGGAACGTGTCGGTATCGGGCGCGGCGAACTCGAGGCTTCCGAGCTTCGTGAAGTCGAGGGGCTCGACGGGCGCGTCCCAGCGCTCGGGATAGCTGAGCGCGTACTGTATGGGTATGCGCATGTCCGTCGTCCCGAGGTGGGCCTTCACCGAACCGTCGGAGAACTCCACCATCGAGTGGATCGCGCTTTGCGGCTGGACGACGACGCTTATCTTGTCGTAGGGCATGGAGAAGAGGTGGTGCGCCTCGATGACCTCGAGGCCCTTGTTCATGAGCGTCGACGAGTCGATCGTGATCTTCGGGCCCATGTTCCACGTCGGATGCGCGAGCGCCTGCGCCGGCGTGATGTCGGCGAGCTCCTCGCGCTTCCTTCCTCTGAACGGACCTCCCGACGCCGTGACCCAGAGTCGCTCGACCTCGCGCGCCTCCTCTCCGATGAGACACTGATATATGGCGCCGTGCTCGGAGTCGATCGGCATGAGCGCGCCGGCGAGGCCGCGCGCGGACCCGACGCCCCGCGCGCGCATGTCCGCGTCGAGGCCGGCCGCGAGCGGCATTATCAAGTCGCCGCCCACCACGAGCGACTCCTTGTTCGCAAGCGCGAGGACCTTCCCCGCCCGCAGCGTCTCGTAGCTCGCGCGCAGGCCCGCGGCGCCGACGAGCGCGTTCACGACGACGTCGACGTCGGGATGCGTCGCCATCGCGGCGACCGCGTCGGCGCCGACCGAAACGTCGACCCCTTCGGGCACGTCCGCGAAGCGGGGCTCGCTTCCGAGCGCGACGCAGCGCACGTCGAACTCGCGGGCCTGTGCGAAGGCCTCCTCCGCGCGCCTTCCCGCGGCGAGCGCCACGACCTCGACCTTGTCAGGGTGGCGACGCGCCACGTCGAGCGTCTGCACGCCGATCGAGCCCGTCGAACCGAGCACGGCTATTCTTCTTGCCATGGTTGCACGTCTCCTCTTCGAATGCATGGCGGCGCTAGACGCGCCGTTAAAACGGCAGCGGAATGCATCCGCCCGTGAACAGAAGGAACGCCGCGGCGACGGCCGTCGGCATGAGCGAGTCGCAGCGGTCGAACAAGCCGCCGTGGCCCGGCATGATGGTCCCGGAATCCTTGAATCCGACCGAGCGCTTCACGCGACTCTCGCACAAATCGCCCAGGACGCTCGTGAGGCCGCATACGAGCCCGAACAGCAACGCCTGCCAAACCGTTATCTCGACGCCGGGCACTGCGAGCAGTATGCACCAGAACGCCATCGACACGACGAGGCCGGCGATGAAGCCCTCCCAGCTCTTCTTCGGGGAGACCCGGGGTGCGAGCTTGTGCTTTCCGAACTTCGAGCCGAACACGTAGGCGCCGGCATCGTTGAACCAGATGCTCGCGAATATGACGAGCAGCACGACGCCTCCCCACACGCCGCCGACGGACATGCGAATGAGGAGCAGGCCCGAAAGCTGCATGCCCGTGTACATGGCGCCGAACACGCAGACGCCCACGTCGGCTATGCGCGCACGCAGCCAGTAAACGTACCATACGGTCACCGCGAGCGTGAGGAGCGCCGTCACATAGACCGCCCCCATGAGCCCGAAGAAGAAGACGGACACCGGATACGCCGCAGCGGCGACGATGCCGATGAACTCGTTGGGCATCTTCGCGTCGGCGCGAAGCATGTAGTAGAACTCGCCCGCGCAAACCGCGGCCGTCGCGGCGAGTATGACCATGGTCGTGATGTCGCTGACCATGATACACAGTATGTTCAACGAGATGTAGACGACGCCGGTGCGCAACCTCACTTGGAAGTCGCTCGCGTTCTTGAAGCGGTCGGGCGTCTTCTCGTAGGCCACTTCCTTCACGCGCTGCGTCTTCTGCCCCTTCTCGGGCTTCGGCCTGCCGGTGCGCGTCGTGCGAAGCGGGGCCGGCGACAACTTGGGCTCGTGCGCCTCGGTCACCTGCCCGGTCTCGGCACCGTCTTTACGGGACATGGCTACACCGCCCCGAAGCGGCGGTCGCGCGACTGGTACGAGAGCAGCGCCCGCAGGAACTCGTAGCGGTCGAAATCGGGCCAGAGCACGTCGGTGCAGTAGAACTCGGTGTACGCGAGCTGCCAGAGCAGGAAGTTCGAGACGCGCATCTCGCCGGACGTGCGTATGAGCAGCTCCGGGTCGGGAATGCCGGCCGTATAGAGCCCGGCCTCGAACGCGGCGTCGTCGATTACGGGCACCTCGCCCGTCTCGGCCGCCTGCCGGGCCAAGCGCTCGGCGGCACGGAGCATCTCCTGGCGCGAGCCGTAGTTCACCGCGACGACGAGCGTCATGCCGTCGTTGCCTTTCGTCTTCTCCCACGCTTCCTCGAACGACGCGCGGGTCTCCGCCGGCAAGCGCGACAGGTCGCCGATTGTCATGACGCGAACATGCTCTTCGTGCAAGCCGTCGACCTCGGCGAGCATGGTCTTCGCGAACAGGTTCATGAGGCCCTCGACCTCTTCGTCGGGGCGCTTCCAGTTCTCGGTCGAGAACGAGTAGATCGTGAGGTAACGCACGCCGGAATCGCTCGCGGCTCGGATGGTCTCGCGCACGGCCTCTATGCCGGCCTTATGGCCCTTCAGCCTGTTGAGCGCCCGCTTTTTCGCCCATCGCCCGTTGCCGTCCATGATGACGGCAACGTGCGCGGGCACCCGCGCCTCGTCGAGCTGGCGCGGGTCGAGCCCTGCAGGAGAATTCGGGTATATGTCCTCAACCTTCTTCGCGAACATGTACGTCCTTGGTGCTAGATCTCCATTACCTCGGCTTCCTTGGCCTTGAACGCGTCGTCGACCTTGGCGATGAACTTGTCGGTGAGCTTCTGGACGTCGCCCTCGGCGCGGCGCAGGTCGTCCTCGGTGATGTCGCCTTCCTTCTCGGCCTTCGCGAGAGCGGAATTAGCGTCGCGGCGCGCGTTGCGGATGGAGACGCGCGCTTCCTCGGAGTATCCCTTGCACTGCTTCACGAGCTCGCGGCGGCGCTCCTCGGTGAGCGCGGGGAACGGAAGCCTGATGACCGTGCCGTCGTTCGACGGCGTGACGCCGAGGTCGCTTTCCATGATGGCCTTCTCGATGGATTTCAGCGAGCTCTTGTCCCAGGGTTCGATGACGAGGAGGTGCGCATCGGGGGTCTTGATGCCGGCCAGCTGGTTGATGGGCGTCATCGCGCCGTAGTAGTCAACCTTGATGCGGTCGAGCACGCGGCCGCTCGCACGGCCCGTTCGCACGCTCGCGAACGCGTTGCCAAGTGCCGAAAGCGCGTTTTCCATATGCTCTTCGGCGTTGAGCAGAATCTCTTCGACTTCCATTGCTTTCCTTCCCTGCCGATACTACCCGTTGTTACCGTATGCCTATTCTACCGTCGTGCCGACGTTTTCGCCCTTGAGAGCGCGGGAAATGTTGCCCGGCTCGGTCAGGTCGAACACGATCATCGGCATGTCGTTGTCCATGCACAGGGAGGTCGCTGTGGCGTCCATGACGTGCAGGCCGCGGCTGAGGACCTCCATGTAGGTGATGCGCTCGAATTTCTTGGCGTCGGGATTCGTGACCGGATCGCTGTCGTAGACGCCGTCGACCTTCGTCGCCTTCATCAGGCAATCGACGTCGAGCTCGCAGGCGCGCAGCGCGGCGGTCGTGTCCGTCGTGAAGTACGGGTTGCCCGTGCCGGCCGCGAGGATGACGACCCTGCCCTTGTCGAGGTGGCGCATCGCGCGACGACGGATGTAGGGCTCCGAGACCTCCTGCATGTTGATGGCCGATTGCACGCGGCTGAAGATCCCGTGGCGCTCGAACGCGTCCTGCAAGGCGAGGGCGTTCATGACGGTCGCGAGCATGCCGATGTAGTCGGCCTGCGCGCGGTCCATGCCCTCGGCGGAGCCCGCAAGCCCGCGGAAGATGTTGCCGCCGCCCACGACGATCGCTAGCTGGACGCCGTCTCTCACGATTGGGAGAATCTGCTCGGCCAGGTCGTCGACCACCTTCGGGTCGATGCCGTATCCCTGGTCGCCCGCGAGGGCCTCACCGGAAAGCTTGAGCAATACGCGCTTGTATTTGTAATCCTGGAGCATTTGCATATCCTCCTCGTCGCTCATTTACAAACCGTTCCTATCTTACCCGAATTTCGCCTTCCGAGAGACGGCGGCGCGGCATGAAAACTCCCCGCCGCCCGAAGGCGGCGGGGAGTTGGGGCCGAATCGTTTCCGAGCGGCGCGAAACGCTCGGTTTAGCTGAGCCCGGGAGGCTGCCCTAGAACCCGAACAGGTGCAGCAGGTCCTCGTAGCTGTACTCGCGGCCGCCGTTTCCCTGACCGTAGCCGTAGCCGTTGCCGTTGCCGTTGCCGTAGCCGTTGCCGTTGCCCTCGTCGTACTGGCCGTTTTCCTGCTGCATCTGCGATGCGGCGAGATCCTGCTCGTCAGAGCCGAGCGTCACCTCGAGGTCGACTTGCTCGCCGGCGCGGTTGACGGTGATCGTCACGACGTCGCCGGGGTTGTTCTTACGGATGTCGAGCGTCAGGTCCGTCGACGTGGCTACCTTCTCGCCGTTGAAGGCGACGATGATGTCCCCGACCTTGATCCCGGCCTCGTCGGCGCCCGACCCAGCGTTCACCTGCGAGACGTATGCGCCTTCGGTCACGGGGAGGTTGAAACGCGCCGCATTCTGGCTCGTGACGTTCGTGAGCGACACGCCGAGTTTCGCATGCGTCGGCGTCTTGCCCTCGATGATCTGGTTGGCGATGTTGATCGCGTAGTTGACGGGAATTGCGAAGCCGACGCCGGAGTAGTTGCCCGAATAGGAGGCGATGAGCGTGTTGATGCCGATGAGCTTGCCATCCGCGTCGACGAGCGCACCGCCGGAATTGCCCGGGTTGATGGCGGCGTCGGTCTGGATCATGTTCGGGTACAGCGTCGGCTCGGACGTCGTCGCGCCGTATCCGTAGAAATAGCCGTCATAGGACTCGCTCTCGACGACGCGCGAACGGCTCGTCGCCGACACGACGCCGGTGGCGACCGACTGCTCGAGGCCGAACGGGCTGCCGACCGTCATGACCCATTCGCCGACCGTCAGGTTGTCGGAATCCCCGATATCGGCCGCCGTGAGCCCCGATACGTCCTTGGCCTTGATGACGGCAAGGTCGGAGCTCGGGTCGGAGCCGACGAGCTCGGCGTCGTACTCCGTGCCGCTGATGTTCACCTTCATGGCCGACGAGCCCTCGATCACGTGGTAGTTCGTCAAGATGTAGCCGTCTTCCGTCAGGATGACGCCGCTGCCGAGCGACGACTGCTCGAGCCCGCCCGAGGAGCCGGAATCGCTTGCGCCGAACCCGAAATAGCCCCCGTAACTCTGGGGCTCCGAGTACACGTAGATGCACACGACGGACGGGAGCGCCTTTGCGGCGACCGCCTCCGCGAGCGTCTGGCCCTCGTCTGCGGCGTTAATTACAGACGGCGCAGCCGTGCCGAGCGGTGTCGTGTTCGCCCTGTTCGCAGCAGCGTTGGCCGGGTTGCCGTTGAAAAGCCCGAGCGCGAAGCCGCCCACGCCGAGCGCGAGCACACAGGCGAGCAGCGCGCCGAGGAACCCGAACGCAAACGTCTTGCCGGCACCTGCCTTCGCGCCCTTCGCCGACGGGCGGGGCTCGGGTGCGGAATCCGCGTACCTGTACGTGGGCGAGTCGCCCACGGGCCCCGGCATGGTCGCCGTGTCCCCGGACCTGATGGCCTCCGTCGCACCGACGGGGGCATAGCTCGACGTGCCGGGAATCTCGCCTGCGCGGTCTATCCCGCTCGTGTCGGGTTGACTGGCCTGGCCAGCGCCGTACGTCGGCGCCGACGTGGTCTCGTACACGGAACGGTAGGGCGGATCGGGCGGCCGCGACGATGGTGATTGGTAGTTCCCGTATTGCTGCTGCGTCATCTCTGAATCGCTCCTTACATCCCGTGGTAGGTGATCCGTTGCGAAAACAATACCACTGGGGCCTATCGCCTCGTTAACACTCGACGATTCCGTCACCCGCACGTAACGGGAGCGACCGCTTCGTTACACGTCCGTAACAAACGACAGATTTTCTCCGCGTTACTCCTCGCTGATGAGGAACGCCCGCGTGCGGTTGTGCTGCGGGTTGTCGATGACCTCGACCGCGGGGCCCTGTTCGACGATGACGCCGCCGTCCATGAAGATGACATGGTCGGCCACGTCGCGCGCGAACTTCATCTCGTGCGTCACGATGACCATCGTCATGTTCTCCTCGGCGAGGCTGCGGATGACGCGCAGCACGCCCTTCGTCAACTCGGGGTCGAGTGCGCTCGTCGGCTCGTCGAAGAAGAGCACGTCGGGGTCGAGCATGAGCGCGCGGGCGATGGCGACGCGCTGCTGCTGGCCGCCGGACAGCTCGCAGGGGACCATGTCCGCCTTGCCCTCGAGGCCCATCTTCACGAGCAGCTCCTCCGCCTTGGCGACGGCCTTGTCCTTGGGCAGCTTCTGGACGGAAACCGGTGCGTCGATGAGGTTCTTCATGACCGTATAGTGCGGGAACAAGTTGAAGTTCTGGAACACGAGCCCGAAATGCGTGCGCGCGCGGGCGAGCGTCTTCTTGTCCGAGTACACGGCCCTCCCCGACCCGTCGTCCTTCGTGACCACGACGTCGCCGAACGACAGCGAGCCGCCGTCGAGCGTCTCGAGCAGCGTGCAGCAGCGCAGAAGCGTCGACTTCCCGCCGCCCGAAGGGCCGATGATCGCGAGAACCTCGCCTCGATTCACCGTGAGCGAGATGTCCTTGAGGACTTCCGTATCGCCGAAGCTCTTGCGTGCATGATCGAGCTTGACCAGGACGTTTTCCGTTGACATGCCGTTTTCTCCCATCCTAGTCGTGATAGTAGTCGAAGTGCTTCTCGATGCGGTTGAGCAAGAACTCCACCACGATCGTGAAGCCCCAGTAGATTGCCGCGGAGATGATGTAGGGCAGCATGCTGACCTGCGAGGCCGCAATCGCCTTCGCCTGCGTGAACATCTCCATGATGCCGAGCACGAACGCCAGCGACGTGTCCTTGACGAGCGTGATGACCTCGTTGCCCATCGCCGGCAGGATACGCTTGATGACCTGTGGAAGGACGATCTTCATGAACGTTTGGAACTTCGTGTAGCCAAGCACCTCGGCCGCTTCGTACTGGCCGCGCGGAATCGACTGGATGCCG
>CAMOUE010000040.1 GCA_946626265.1 uncultured Eggerthellaceae bacterium
GCGAGGTTCACCAGGTAGTCGGCCTGCGTGACGCACGTAGGCAAGTAACATTGCGGGCCCGCAAGATCACGTCCGCTTCGCGGCAAGGCAGGCGGCGATGCCGCCCAGGATGAATCGGTCGATGACGGGGCGAATCTCGGCCCACTCGCCATCGGCCACGCCCGCTTGGCGCGCCGCCGAGAAGCATCCTGACATCTGGAACGAGCTGACGGCCTTTGCCTGCGCGTCGGTGTAGCCGGCGTCGACGAGGATGTTGTATAGGTCATGGCTCTCGCGCGCGTCTTGCTGCATGAGAAACGAGTCCATGAAACGCGCTTCGCCGATGACGGGCGCGTATTCCCCCGCCTCGCGCACGAACGCGCAAAACGGACGCCCCGCCGGCTCGAACCCGTCCTGGCAGACCACCTGGCTCATGAGCGACGACATATCGCCCGAGATCTCGCCCATGAGCGCGTCGTACACGTCGGCCGGATTGCCGAAATGCTCGTAGAACGTCGAGCGGCTCACATGCGCCTCGCGCGCGAGCTCCGAGATGGTGACGTCCGCTAGCGGCTTGCTCGCCAACAACTTGACCAGCGCGTTCTTGATAGCTTCTTCCGTGCGCGTCTCGTACTTCGCTGCTCGCTTCGCCATCGTTTCCCTCCCGCCGCGAGTCACCGCCCCACATAGCGGTTCATTCACAAAACGAAACAATTTCGAACAGATTGTACGATATTCGACAACGACGGGAAACCCCGTCCACGCGCTTTGCTACGATGACGCCGACAAGCAAGGTGAATTGACAATTTGGGGCGACTCCCCAAATTGTCAATTACAGCTAGGAGGCAGCATGCAAATCACGCAACAATCGCTCCTGGACCTGATGGGCGCGCCTGACGCGCGCTTCTCGATCCCGAAGTTCCAACGCGCCTACTCGTGGGACGCGCCGCAGTGCGACGAACTATGGCGCGACCTCATGCGGGCCGCGCGCGCCCACCGCTCGCACTTCATGGGCACGCTCATCTACCTGGAAGAAGAGCGAGATGGCGCACGCGAGCTGTCAGTCGTCGACGGCCAGCAGCGGCTGACCACGATCACGCTCATCCTCGCGGCGCTCGCGCGCTCTATGCGCGAAACCGGAGAGCAGCTCTTCGGCATCGACGCCGACAGCATTGCATCCACGTTCCTGGTCGGCGATGCGGGAGCGAAGCTGCTGCTCTCCCCCGCCGACCGTGCGACGCTCGACGCCATCGTCAACGACGGCGCGCTCCCCGAGCACGCATCGGCGCGCGTCGTCGAGAACCTGCAAAACTTCGAGGCGAAGATGCACGAGGACGGGTTCGACCCGATGGAGCTCTGGCAGGGCCTCGGTTCGCTGTTCGTCATCGCGGCCGAGCTCGACCACAAACGGCAAGCTCCAGTTGTCTTCGAGAGCTTCAACTCGAAGGGCGTACCGCTCGTCACGGCCGACCTCGTGCGCAACTTCCTGCTGATCGCGGAGAGCCACAGCGAGCAGAAACGCCTGTTCGAACAGTACTGGGAACCCATCACGGGCGTCTTCGGCGACGACCCCGGCTCGATCAAGCTGAACAACGCCATCCTCGGCTGGCTGGCCGTGCGCCTGACCAAGGTTCGGAAATTCGGCGACGACCAGGCGTTCAGCATCTTCAAGAGCTACTGTGAGGACGAATACGACGGGTCGGTGGACGACCTGCTCGACGAGATGTACGCATTCTGCATGGTGTGGGCCGAGAATTACCGCTACCACGCGGTGAAGAAGTACAAGACCGCCGACTGGGCGAAACTCGGGCACAAGACGCGCGTTTCGAACCGACCTCGCGCCAAGCTCGACAACCCCGAGAGCTACGAGTACTACAAGAAGCATTTCGGAGTAGACCCGCAGTGGTAGGAGAGGCGGTCCCCGCTTGTCGGCTGAGGGCGGCAGGGGCGCCGCCTACGGCCGCCCGGCGGAACGCCGTCGGCCCATCCCGATGATTCGCCCCGCCTGCGCAAGCGGCGGCGCCCCTGCCGCCCTCAGCCGACAAGCGGAGCCGTACTGAAAGCGAGAGTTCAACATGGAAATCAAGCAAGAGTCCTTTCTCGACCTTTTATCGAAAACCGATACGCGGTTCGTGATTCCGGTGTTCCAGCGCGTGTACTCGTGGGACGCACGGCAATGCAACGAGCTGTGGGAAGACATCATGGAGGCAGGCGCGCAAGCCGACGACGCCGGCGAGCCGCACTTCATGGGAATGCTGCTGTACTCCGCCGACACCGAGACATGGAACGGCGCCGCCCAGTTCGACGTCATCGACGGGCAGCAGCGTATGACGACGATGTCACTGCTGCTGTGCGCATTGGCGCGTTACCTCGACGAGACGGGCGGGAGCGTCGACGGCCTTTCCGCCAACGACGTGTTCGAGCGGTACCTTCGCATCGGCTCGGGCTCGAAAGCCACGGGCAAGCTCACGCTGTCGTTCATGGACCGTGAGACGCTCTACGCGCTCATCGGC
Source organism: uncultured Eggerthellaceae bacterium (assembly GCA_946626265.1). GTDB lineage: Bacteria > Actinomycetota > Coriobacteriia > Coriobacteriales > Eggerthellaceae > UBA9715. Next base: position 2,493 of record CAMOUE010000040.1, read on the forward strand.
GTCGGCATCATGCCCGCCGAGCCCGCCGGGCGCCTCATCGACAACCTCGAGCTGTTCTACGCGAAAATGCAGGAACCCGGCTTCGATGTCGCGCGGTTCTGGCGCGGTCTCAAGCAGCTCGAAGTCGCCAGCATCCTCATGGGGCACGACGACAGCCCGCAGCTCGTGTTCGAAAGCCTGAACTCGAAGGGAATGGCGCTTTCGACCGCCGACCGCATCCGCAACTTCATCGTCGTGACCGACGAGGCCAACGGGCACGTCGACGACGGCGTGTTCGAGCGTTGCTGGCTTCCGCTCGAGAGGCTGGTCGCCGACGGGGGCTGCGACCTGGACGTCACGACCGTCGTGCATGCGTGGCTGGCCGGCAAGTACCGCGAGACGCGCATTTTCGACAAGAGCGAGGTCTACGGAATCTTCAAGAGCTGCCTGCGCGGCGAGTACGGCGACAGCCTCGAGCGCGCGCTGGCCGACGTTGCCGAATATGCTCGCAAGCTCATCAGCGATGCGGATTTCCGCACCGAGGAGCTCGAAGACGCCGGGCGTTGGATTGCGGGAAAGCCCAAGGAGCTCATCAGCGAATACAAAATGTTCGGGGATTAGGGCGGCGGGCGCGTCCGGGGACGGCCCCGCCGCCCTCCCCGGACGCTCGCTCGCGACCGTTCCGAACGGCGGCTCGAGACGCCCCCGGCCGCTGGGTCACAGCCTTTCCGAGCGGCGGCTCGAGACGTTTTCGACGACAACCGCCGCCAATGCGATCACCACCATGACCGGCAGGGTGTTGCCGCAGGGAATATCCCACGAAAGCGAGATGCGGTAGAGCGCGAACCCCGCCACCCACAAGACGATGTTGCGCCAGTCGACCGCGGCCGCAGAGCGATCGCGGTGCGCGACGAAGTAGTCGGCCACCACGATTGCGGCCATGGGCGCGAACACCGACCCGATGAGGTAGAGGAACTCCTCGAAATTCGACACGGGCGCGAAGATCGCGAGCACCGTGCCTAGAACCGCCGCCGCGATGCCGCAGACGCGCGCGTCGAGTTTCGGATGGACGCTTTCGGCCGAAATGCCAGCAGACTGCGCGTCGAGAAACGTCGTCGTCACCGTCGACAGCACCACGATGAGGATGCCGACCACTCCCAGACCGGCCTGCGCCATGACGGCGGCCACGTCGTCGGAGCCTGCGAACAGCGCGCATCCCAAGCCGATGACGAACATCCAGCAACTTCCCGCGAAGTACGCCGAGGTGGCGACCGCCGCACCAGCTGCGGGCTTCTTCGCCTCGCGCGCGTAGTCGCCCACGACGGGCAACCACGACAGCGGCATGGCCACGGCGAGCTCGACCGCGGCGCCAAACGATAGCGGCTCCTGGCCCGCCGGCGCAACTGGCGCCCCTTCCCCGAACACCGCGAAGCTCGCAACGAACGTCAAGGCCAGCAACAGAACCGCAGCCGCCGATTGCACGCGCCCCATGCGTTTCACCCCGACGGCAATCCACAACACGATGAGCGCGCCGATGACCACGCACCAGCCGGCACCGCCTAGTTGCGGAACCAACAAGTTGGCTGCCGCTGCGCCCGATACGATCATGATGGCCGTCCAGCCGACGAGCTGCACGACGTTGGCGACCGCGAACAGATCGGCGCCTGCGCGGCCGAACGAGCGTGCGGCTGCGCCCATGGCCGAGGTGCCCGTCTTCGCGCTTACGTACGCGACGAGCCAGAACAGGGCGCACCCGATGACATGGCCCATGAGAATCGCCGCGATCCCCTGTTCGAGCCCCAACGGCGCGAAGAACGTGCCCGTGAGTATTTCCGCAAGCGAAACGGATGCCCCGAACCAGACGAGCCCGAGCGTGGGGGTGGATAGACTGCGAGTGCTAGATGATTGCGACATGGCAAGCTCCCTCCGGCGGCATTACCCGCATCAGGTTTTTCGGGTCGAAGCGGGATTACACTTCCTCTCAGCCCGCATCACGCGAGCTCCCCGCCGCCCGCCGATTGCGGGCGTACGCCTATTGTAGCCGAACGCGGGCCGCAAGTGAGCCGGGCGACTCACCGGGAGGCCGACTCACCCGACCCACGCTCTAACGAAGCAGGAGCTGCTTGTCGCTCGGGAGGCCAACGTTGATGCGCTCGAACAGCTTGCGGGCATCGTCGAGCACGTCTGACCCTTCGAGTTTCATCTCCTCGATTGTGGGGATAAGAATATCGCCTTCCCCCAACCCCAGCACCATGCGGATCATGGAAGCCTCGGCGGGGATTCCGTAGCATCCCGCCCAAGCGTCGGTCATGTTGGGCGACATCTCGATCAAGCGGAAATTCAAACGCCGCACCCATGCGGGATGGCAAAGCGGGAAATACAGTTTTTGCAAATTGATACGCTCGTCGGGCATTTTCAAGCGGTATTCGCTGAAATGAACGTCCTTGTCGACATACGACATCTCGAACACGCGCAAATCCACCATGAAGCCCATGAGCTCGAGCGCCTCGGCCGCCGCGAGCACGATGGCACCACGCGCGTCGATTCGCTCGCGCGGCTCGTTTCCAGCGTAGGACGTGTTCAGGTAAATGGTCACATGCGGCTTGCGGACCACCGGCTTGTTAACCATCGTGAGCGGGCTTCCCTCGAGATACGCCTTCACGTCGGGCGCGAATCCCACGTAGTCGTGAAACGTGCGATTCGGGTCTATCTTGATGTCGAGAGATCGCTTCACTTTCTCGACGAGCGAAACCAGGTCGTTGAAACCGTCATGCCACCCGAAACGGCACAGCTCGATGGCTTCCTCGAGGCTTTCCGTCAGCGTGAATTCCTCGCTCCCCACCTCGCTTGCCTGCGAGCCACGCGAAAACGCTTCGTGGATCTCGGCCTGCTGCAAGTACGCGAGATAGTCCTCGAGCGAATCGAAGACGAAATGGCGAACCCAGTAATCGCCAATCCAAAATGTGTTGTACCCCACGCCTCGCATTGATGCCTTTCTTGAATGAACCAACCTCCCCGAGCGAGTCGGCCTCCCTGTTGCCCCGGCTCATCGAGGCCGACTCATCCTTACTGGAAAATCCGAATCGTCTTGATGACTTGCAGATATCTGTTGTCTGGCGAGATGTTCTTCATGGCGCCCACCAGCATGTTCATATCGTCTTGCGTAAGGCTGCGGATGACGTTCGTGCGCAGAATCGTCTCGAGGTCCATGCCGTACGCCTCCTTCTTGAAGCACTTCCCGATAGCGCGCGTCGACACGATGTGCGGAATTCGACAGTCGTTTGCTGCATCGCGCAACGACCACATGAACTCGAGCAGCTCTTCCGACGGGTACAACGCTCGTTCGAGCTTGCGGTCGTAATCGAAGAACACCATGTCGAAACGGTCGAGCGTCGCACCATCCAGAACGTTGCGCCCGACATATTGAAGGTTCGAGCCCTTTCCCCAGGTGTTCGCGGCGGCAACGCAACGGAAGTCGGGGTGACGCCGAATCGTCTCGTGCGGGAAGGCCATGTAGCCGTTGGCCAGCGCCGAATTGATGACGATGAGCGCCGAAGGGTCGGAGTTGTCGATTTCGTCGAGGAAGAACACGCCGCCGTCCTTGAACGCCTTGTAGAACTCGGTATCGCGGTACGTGCCGCCCGCATCGATGAAGCCTGTGAGCTTGAACTCGTTGGATGCGTTGTTCGTATAGTACATGGGAAGCCCGAGGCCTTCGGCAACCTGCGATACCGCATAGTTCTTGCCCGAGCCAGCTGGGCCGATGAGCATGACGGGCTCGTCGAGCTGTACTTGCGTGAGCACTTGCTCGAACTTCTCGTGATAATAGGCCACGCCCGTCTGCGCCAACTGCAACTCGCCCAACTTCACGATGTTTACGTGCGGCACCGCATTGATGCCGATGAAATCGTCGAGTATCTGCTTGTAGCGGCCCGTAAGCTGCGCATCCACCCGGTTCGCAGCCGTCAGGTCATCGATTCGCGCATCGATGAGATCGGCCACCTTGACGGCCACCTCGCTGTCAAGGTTCGCATCGACGAACGACGCGATACGCTCGCGCGGCGCCTGAGACTCGAAATACTCGTCGAACAGCCGCTCTATCGTCTGACGCAGCGAGTCGTCTGCCGCCTGTTCCAAGATGCGATTGACCAGCCCGATGATGTCGCGGGCATTGCTGTAGTTCGATTCGATGTCGGCATCGTCGGTCCGCTTGAACGACGGGTCCTTGTAAGTCGTAAAGGCGCCGTCTGAAAAGTACGTATGTGGCTCAACAGGGAAAACCCGGTTCACAAATCGGGCGAGCACGTACTCGTTGTTCGAGAACGCATAGGCGCCCGACGCGATGGAGAGCGCCGCCTCGTGCAAAAGGGCCAAATCGTAACCGCCCACCGTGAACATGCCGCCCCCGATTTCGGGATCGCGGCAATTCGAGGCATACGAATCGTAGACGATCTTGCCGAACAGCGCCTCATCGTCGTCTCCTGCACGCACGACTTTCACCGTGTAATCGAAATTCTTGTTGGCGTCGGCAAGCGCCTGCTCCAAATCATGTTCCGAAATCTCGGTGCCGACATAGGCGAAGAACGTTTCCTTCATAGCCTGCTCTCTCTACGGTATTTCGCTTGCTACGATGCCAGTATTACATGAATGTAACCTAGGTTATATTTTACAGAGAACGTTAAATGACGCATAAGTGTCTTTGTACTAAAATGATTACACGCATACCCAACCGAGAGAACCATGCCGACGATAAGCCAAGACACATTCGACCCGAACAAGCTGGACACTCCCGACTACTTTCCGCATTACGCATACCGGGAGCCGGCCAACCTCGAACTCCTCCGCGGGCTCGGCCCGATAATCACCTGCTCGACCGGCCACGTCATCTCCGCCCACGGCAACTCGAATTACTGCTATATGGTTCAGTCGGGAATCATGGCCGCAACGCTGCAAGGCCTCGACGATTTTTCCCGACAATCCGCCCTATTCCTCGAGGGGAGCCTGTTCCTGGAGCCGAGCGCACTTTCGGGGTTGCCGTCGAATATCGCCTATCGGGCCGTTCAGCCCTCCACCCTCATGCGAATCAACAGGGACGATTTGCGCGCCGCCATGACGCGCAATCCGGACATTTTCGAAACGGTTCTTCGGGCCATCACGATGAAGCTCAACGCAGCCCACGAGCAATTGCGTGAAAGCACGACGCTCGACGTGCGCGCGCGCATATACTTCATGCTCCTCGGAATTGCGGAGACCTGCAGCGAGGACGAAGGCGACGGATGGCATACCATAACAATTCGGCTCACCCAGCAGAACATGAGCGACATGCTCGGCGTCAACCGCGTGACGGTGAACACCGCCCTGCGCGACCTTTACGGCAAGGGAGTCGTTCGTAAACAGGGAAGCCTTTATTCCGTCCACGACGCGAAAGGCATCCTGCACGCGCGTCGAAACGACGGGCTTCGATAACGCAAGCTTCGGAAAAAGGAATCACCGACACAAAAGAATCGCCGACACCCAAGCGGTTGTCGGCGACCATCGAGAAAAGGAGCTCCGCTCTTGGAGTCGCGAAGCCAACTCGAAATACCCGTCTTGCTCTGACATCGACCCGGTCCCTACTCGTTTCGATGAAAGTTTCGGTATTCGATTGATTGCAGATTACAGAGACGAATTACCTTGCCATCACACGATTCGAGTTGCATTTCGAAGTTCATCCTCATGTAATTAGGCGTGTCGGCGCGGCTTCCGCCGCGGATTGCGCCGGCGCGCGATGCGCGCGCCCATCGCCCAGCGAGTGCGCAACCACGGGCGCATCAACCTGGATGTTTCTATTATGCCTGTTCATCGCCTCATACTATAGGCATGAGCGGAGAATCTTGCGAAAAATGGCCATCTACTTATGAGAAGGAACCCTATCGCTGCCCCATAATCCACGCCATGTTCAAGCGCGCCCCGGCCTGCTGGGGGCAGATCGGCTGGGCGGCGAAGACAACCGCACCGAGAACGCGCGCGCATCCAGAATCGAGGAGGAGATCATGGATGAAGCCAATGGCGCCCTGAGCGTCGACGAAAAACGAATGGGCGAGAAGGCGCCCGCACTATCATGGGTAATGCTGCTCGTGACGTACCTTGCGAGCATCTGCGCGCCCCTTACCCAGTTCAAGATTCCGCCGCTGTCGAACTGGCTGTTCGCGAACTTCGCCCCCGTCGGCCTCGACGGCGCAACGTTCGGCTTGCTCATGAGCGCAATGGCCATTATCGGCGTCATCTTGGCATTCCCCGCGGCGTTTATCGCGCGCCGCATCGGCCTGAAGAACACCGTGTTAGTGTCGCTCGCCTGCCTCGCCGTCGGATCGGCGATTTCGGCCCTGGCCGGCGACATCCCCATGCTCATGGTGAGCCGCCTCATCGAGGGCGTCGGCATCGGACTGATCGGCGTCGCCGCGCCGACGTGCGTTTCCGTCTGGTTCCCGCCCAAGCAGCGCGGTTTGGCACTTGGCCTGTGGGCTACCTGGGTGCCGCTCGGCTGCGTGCTCATGTTCAACATTGCCGCCCCCATGGCCGGCGGCAACCCCGGCATTGCGCCGCAGGGTTACTTGACCGTGTTCTGGTTCTGCGCCATTTTCAGCGCCGTCATGTTCATCGTGTTCGCGCTCGTGTTCCGCATGCCTCGCGGCGAGCGTGGCGACATGGGCGTCGAGGGGACGTTCAAGGACAGCCTGCCCTACCTCAAGAACAAGTACATCTGGTACCTGGGCATCGTGTTCTTCGCGCTGTGCCTGTCGACTTTGGCCGTCGTCAACACGTTCTACCAGAACTGGCTGACCGTCCCCGTCGAGGGCGGCGGCATGGGCTTCGACGACCATCTGGCCGGAATGATCACCTCGCTCATGATGGGCTCGTCACTCATCTTCGCGCCGCTGTCCGGCGCGCTTTCCGATAAGCTCAAGCCCAATTCCAAGCGCTGGATCGCCGTGGGCGCCGGCGTCGCCCTGCTCGTCGCGGTTGCGTTCGGCTTCGTCGGAGGCGACATCGCCTTCCCGTGCATGGTCGTGTTCATCATCCTGCAAGGCGTCGCAGGCGCCGCCGTCGCCGGCGGTTGCCGCCCGATGGCCCCGATGATCATGGGCGGCTCCGCCATGGGCGCCACCATGGGCATGGCGGTCCTGCAGTTCTGCCAGAACTTCGGCCAAGCGGTTGGCTCCCCGCTGTTCGGCGCCGTGCTCGACTCGATGCATGGCAACTGGTTCATGGCTTCCTGCGCGGTCCAGGTCCCGATTCTCGTCATCGGCATCGTGTTCGCGTTCCTGGTAAAGCCCTTCCCCGTCGACAAGGCAGAGAAGTAATCGCGATTCGAGAACGAGCGCAGCCTGTATGCGGCGGTGCTTGACCGAAAATCCCGAGAGCTCAATCGCCGCCCCCCAGATTCCCGAGCAGCAGGAATCTGGGGGGCTTTCCATATGCACGGCGAAACCAAACGCCTGGCACGAGCATGGAGAAACGCGTCTCATGACGCACATGGACCGCTTGCCAGTACCGTGATCAGATTTACGCGCCGTGCGCTTCACGCGTCGTCAGCAATTCTTGCTTACCAGCCTTTTCGAAAACGAGCTGCGATTGTAAGCCCTGCCGACATTCGGCCCGACGCCCTGATTTGATCCTAACCTGGAGTTAACCTGGACTGAATTTTGACTGAACTTGGACTAAATTTGGACTGAACTTGAATCTAACCTGGCCAATTCCTGCCGAGCAAAATTTAGTGTCCTTATTTTTTGACGCATTTTTCACGACCTGGTTATTCAGGATGTTTAGTCATTGTTTTTAATGAAATAAGGACACTAAATTTCACGGATGCAGATTTCGGAGGGCCCGCGGTTAGAAGCACGGGCCAGGTATTCCGAGCGGACGCGCGTTTTGAAACTTAACCCCAATCAACACGGAAAAGCGCCAAGCCGACTAGCGGTTTAGCAAAAAGAAAGCCGCCGGCAACCACCCCCTGTGGCTACCGGCGACCTACCGAGTGAGGAGCTTCACTCTTGGAGTCGCGAAGCACTAAATCGAATCCGTCTTGTTCACGCGCCCCGACGGTCCCCGCGCGACCGGACGCCCTGTTCGGTCTGCGAATGATTGCAGATTGCCCTCCTCCAAATGCAAACCATCAGGTAAAGCGCGCTGATAAGTCAACTCACCCCAAAATGACCACGAGCGTCTGTTCCTGCAAAGAAAGAGCGGCGCCCCTTCAGGGACGCCGCTGCGATTGAAGCGCGCTGCCGGGCACGCTGCCGGGCACGCTGCCGGGCACGCTATTTCAGGCCTACTTTTGCTCGGCACGAACCTTCTGGTACTCGGAGTCCTTGCCCGGGTGGATCAGGAACGCGCAAATGAGCATGACGACCGACAGCGGGACGATGGTCTGCAGGCAAGCATCCCAGTACGGGACGCCGGCGTCGATCAGGCCACCGTAAATCGGGCTGAAGCAGTTGCCCACGCACTGGGCGAACTGGAGCACGGCCATGCCCATGGTCGCGGCCATGGCGCTCTGGTGCATGATGGCCGGAGCGAGCGGGCGCAGGCCGCCGCCGCCGAGGCCGGCGCAGATGCCCATGAGGACGATGCCGACCCAGCACAGGGGCACCGACTCGGTCTGGAACATCAGGTAGAAGCAGAACAGGTAGATGACCGCCACCGAAATCGGCACGATGCGCTTCAGGTGGTGCGGCAGCGCAGCGCAGATCGCGCCGCCGGCGGGGTTGGACACGATGCCGATAGTGGTGACGACTGCCAAGCCGATACCCGCGGTTGCGGCATCCCAGCCGAATCCCGGAGGAGTGGCATCGGGCGCGGTCTGCAGGAAGTTCGGCAGGTAGGTGTTCACGATACCGGTCTGGCCGGCGATGAACACGAAGAACACGATGCCGAGCAGCCAGATGTTCTTGTTCTTGAGCAGCGCGATGCACTCGGAAACGCCACCCTCGACGCCGTAGTCAGCCTCACGCGTATCGGGCATCTTGCAGAGCGCCATGAACAGCACGAGTGCAACAACCGCGAAAATGACCACGAACATGAAGACGCCCTGCCAGCCGTACACCGGCGCAATCGCCGGGCACACAAGCGAGTCGAGCGTGATCGAAAGCGGCACCCAGCAGCACCACAGGCCCAGCATGACGCCGCGGGTCTTTTCGGGGAACCACAGCGTGATGATGGTCGGGGCCGCGACGCCGGTCAAGGCGATGCCGAGACCCTCGATGAAGCGGCCCACGTAGAGAGCCGGAATGTTCGTGCCGGCGACGAGCGGGATGATGCCACCGATGATGACGCCGAGCGTGGCGACGAGAATCGTGTTCTTCAGGCCGAGCTTACGGCAGATGAACGCTGCCGGGAACGCGAGCACGATGCCGATGAGCGACACGACCGTCATCAGCATGCCGAAGCCCGCAGCGTCCATCATGAAGCCGCCCTCGGGGCTCACGCCGGGAACGTAGATGAACCACAGCGGGATGGAAACGAGCTTGAACTGGCCGAGCGGCGCAGCGAAGCTCACGAGAAACGTGACAATCCAGACGACCCAGGCGTAACGCGGTGTCTTGCCGTCAGACTTGGTAATATATGACGAAGCGGTCGGCGTGAGCGGACCGTTCACCGTCATAGGTTCTTGGGTTTTCCCCTCCATTTTGCACCTCTATCTTTTACACGTAGTTACAGATATGGGCTCGGCGACGTCGACGACGAAGCGCCGACGCGACCGTTTTATTCCGCAACGGGAACTTGGCGAATGCTCCATTTCATGGGATCGCACGGAGGCGTGCCCTGACCGCAGCCGCAACGGGCGCGAGGACCGACGACCTTGTCCCAGTAGTTCTTGTCGGTCTGGTAGACCCACTGGATCTCGTCGAGCGTGCCGGCGATGGTGTGCCACCACTCCATGCTGGGACCATAGCCGGAGAAGCGTCCGTCGGTTGCGGGCTGGCCGCAAACCGTGCAGTAGATCTCGACTGCGCCCTCTCCCTCGGGCCTCGGGCCAATGGAGTTGCGCGGCGCTACGGCCTCGTCCACGGGAATCGACTCGCCAACCTCTACGGGCTTGATATCTTCTTTCGTAATCATCGCTTTTCCTCGAATCACGTCACTCGGTCTTGGGAACGGTGTCGCCTGTTGCCGTCGGGCTTCCAGGCGGTTTCGGAAGCGGAGCGCCGCATTCCGAGCAATGTCGGGCATCAGGGTCGTTGGCGTGCCCGCATCGGGCGCATATCCCGCCGCCGATGAGCGGCCTCTGTTCGACCCTGCCGCACATGCCGCACTTTACGCACACGCGCGTATACCCTCCGCACATTGACAGTCCCCCGTTGCGAAATGCAAGCGAGGTGGGCCGGAAGATCCTTTCGGCCCACCCGCTTGACGACCTATCGGTTAGTCGGCCACGCCGGACTTCGGAACGTACAGAACGCTCTTCGTCTTGGTGTTCGCGAGCTTGGCGGCAAGCTCCTCGACGGGACCGTACTCCATGCACAGAGCCTGGCAGTGCTTCACGCACGTGGGCTTCTTGCCCTTGCCGACGCGCTCGGCGCACAGATCGCACATGTTGGTCGGAATCGGCATGTAGTCGAGCTGCCAATTCTTCTTGTCGATCTGCCAAGGACCGACTTCTTCCACCTTGATGCCGTATTGGCCCACCGGGATGTCGTGCTCGACGGAGCAAGCCATCTCGCAGGACATGCAGCCGGTGCAGTACTCGTAGTTGATCAGAAGACCATATGCTTTCTCAGCCATTGTTTACGCCTCCATCTCTGCTTCGTAGGTGAAGTTGCGGAACGAGCCCTCGGCGAAACGGTCCTTCGGGTTCGCGGGCTCAGGCAGCGGAACCTCGTCCAGCTCGCACTTGTACACCTTGCACAGGTAGCACTTGGACTGGTTGCCGAAGCCCG
>CAMOUE010000041.1 GCA_946626265.1 uncultured Eggerthellaceae bacterium
GAGGACGTCCGCGACGACGAGCCGGAGCTGCCGCATCCCCCAAAAGCGAAGAGACAGCATGCGAGAATACAGGCGACGATCGCCGCTCCGACCTGCTTGGGCTTCGTTTTGAGTTTCATGGTTCCAATCTCCTTCCTCATGGCTCTGTCAGCTCTCGCTCGATAGGGCCTTCAAGCCTCATTGTTCGGACTGGACGTCGTACGGCAAATCGTCGGGCATGGGCTCGATGGCTACTTGAGCCTCGCTGACGTTGCTCGTATAGAACTCGTTGTACGCCTCATCGGCCTTCTGCCGTGCAAGTTCGTTTTTAAACTCGTCGAGGAGCTCGGAGGGGAACTTCTTGAGCTTCATCGGGCCGCGTCCCTCCTGGTCTGTGAAAACATCGGTCAGGACGATGACGTAGTACCCGTCGTCGGACTCGACGACGTCCGACACGGCCCCAGTTTCCCGCAAACCGCTCAGCGCCTTGTTGTAAGCCATGTTCGGTGTCGAGTAGTAGTCGTACCCCATATCGCCGTTTTCCGCATACGCGGTCGACGAGTACTCGCTGAAAACGCTCGCGAAATCCTCTCCGGCATCAAGGGCGGCCTTCGCCTGTTGAGCTTTTGCTTTTGCCGCCATGTTCCCGCCCGATTCGACGTCAGAGGGAACGAAGACGGCCGACGATCGCTTGGTCGTCATCCCGCTGATGCGATTGTTCGCGTAGTCCTGCAGCTCCTCGTCGCTGACGGACGCCGGGTCTGCGAACGTCTCCTTGATCTTCTGCTTCAGCAGTTCGGATTTCACGCTGAGGGCGTAGGCATCCTCCGTAAAGCCGGACTTTATCAGGGCACTTGTCCAGGCCATTTCGCTCGGGTACTGACTCTTCTGGTTTTCGAGGGCTTCCGAGACCTCCTCGTCGGTCACCGATACGTCACGCAGCCCAGCCGCACGCTCCACGAGCCAGTTCTCTGCAAGGTATTGGATGACCTCCTTCCGGAGCGCCGCGGGAGTCGTGCCCTTTTGCCGAAGCCAGGCAGTCCAGTCTTCGTCCGAGGTTACCGCACTACCCTCGCGGTAGACTTCGAGGTAGTCTATGACGTCCTGCTCCGTTATCACGTGGTCGAACACGCGACCGGCCTCGCGCGTGTCCGCGCTCTGCGCGGCGCATCCGACGAGAAGGCACGCGAACGCCAACGCAAACGTGACAATGGCGGTTCTGCGAACGGGCCGCCCTTTCATTCTTCGACCTTCACGTACAGTTGTCCCGTCTCGGGATCTCGATAGGTGATGCCCACTTCCTCGAATCCCCTTCCCCCGTTGTCCTTGGAGTCGGTCAATTCTCCGGGATTGTCTATCTGGGTCATCTCCCCCGTCTGCGTCGCCTGAGTCAGGTCGGAATTGAGGGGGACGTTGTACTTCACGACGAGCGCGAGCAGCAACCCGCATGCGAAGACCAGCATCGCGTCCACGAGGTTGCCCGTGCTGCTCATCGGATCGAGGTCTTCCTCTTCGACGGCGCCACCCGCAAAGGGCGATGCGTTGAAATCGCGCCCTGCCGCGCCTTTCGCGCGATCGCGGCTACGCCCGGCCATCGTCTGCCGCCTTCCCGTCCTCGCCCTCGGCCTCCTTGCCGTCATCGACGACGAGCGCCACGGGCGCGCTGTACTCGAGGTCGCCGATCTCCTCGAGCTCTGCGATGCGGTCGAAGAGCGTGCCTTCCATGGCTTCGAGCGCGTTGCCGTAGTCGGCGTTCCACCTGCGGCGCACCTTCGCCACGACCAGGCAGAGCACCGCCGAGATCAAACCGACGACCGTCGTGTTGAACGCGACGAGCAGCGACTGGGCGAGCATGGACATGTCCCCCTTCGAAAGCGCGTCGATGCCCGGGCCGAGCGGGATGAGCGTGCCCATGAGGCCGATCATGGGAGCGACCTTGGCCGCAAGCTCGGCAATCGCCGTGATACGGTCGTAGCGTCTCCCAGCTTCGAACACGCTGCGCTTGGCTACGTTCCACCGCGCCTCTTCAGGCAAGTCGCGCGCGTTGAACAACGCCATAAGCGCCAGCTTCTGCCTCTTGATTATCTCTGCCCGGGCGATGACGCCCGGAATCTGCTGACAGGGCGACTCCTCGATCTGCCGAAGGAATGCAGGCACCGACACCTTGAAGCGGCGACGCTCCGTGAAGTATTCGACGATGGTCATGACGAGCAGGACGATGGTGAGGACGACCATCGCCAGCAAGACGATGATCACCGGGTACAGAGCCGCCTGCGAGACGACGTTCAAGACGTTGAGCAGATTCATGGGTTAAAGCTATCCTTTCCTCGGTTGCAACACGGCCTTCAACGGCCTCGTCTGATTCCTGTAATCCAAACCCTGCAGCACAAGGCCGACAAGGGCGCACAATCCAAGCGCGATGCCTGCCGCGAGCATCGACCAGTCGAAAGCGAAACCGCTCTGAGACGCATCCGGCGCCCGTTCCGCCCTGATCGCATACATATGCGTCTCGCGCTGGGCGGCGTCGTCGGAATCCGACAGGACCGCATCGTCGGCGCCTTCGCCCTCGCTGCTCGTCCTGTCGACACCGACGTCCGTTGCGCCCCTTAACTCGAGGCGTGGAGTCGACTCGCCGGTGACGTAGTGATCGTTTGCCTGATCCGTGCTGTTCAGTGCATTGATGACCTCGTCGGAATTCATCTTGCCTAGAGAAACTTCCTGACCGGCCTCGATGGTCCCACTCTGGAAGAGCACGCCCGACTGGTTCGATGTCTTCACGCTGCCGTCCAGGTAGTAGTTCGAATCGTTGCGGACCGTGGTCCCCCCGTCATTGTTGACGCCGACCCAGTCTTCCGCGTAACCACTCGTGGAGCCGAGCACCGCCGAGACGTTCTTCCCATTGCCCGCCACGTCGCCAACGTTGTAGCAGCTCGTGACGTCGAACGACGTGTTTCCCGTATGGGCCGACACATGCCTGCCCACGATTCCGCCCGTCGAGGCGACGTCCTCGGGAGACGAGCCGGTGACCGAACCCGCGTTGTAGCAGTACTCGACCGAAGATGCGAGACCCGAGATCGAACCGACGACGCCACCAGTCGAGGGCAGGTTGGCGGCCGAAACAGCACCCGTGTTCGAGCAGTCGGTAACCTGGTAGTTTCCGTACGTTGCTGTCGAACCGATGATGCCGCCGCACCCCTTCACGTAGATGTCGACGTAATTGGACGCTTCGGCGAGGACGTCTCCGTGGTTTTCGCATTGACTGACCACAATCGTCTGGTCATCGTCGGCGACGAGCAGCGACCCGGCGATGCCGCCGACACCGCCGCCCTGCTCGGTTATGCCTCCGCACTCGACGGAACCGTAGTTCACGAGGTTCTCGAGACGCGAGGGCTTCGCCCCCGTCCGCACGACATATGCATCGGCGACGTAGGCGACGATGCCGCCCGCCGTGCTCGCATAGCCCCCATCCCCCGATTTGAACAACGTCTTCACGTTAACGTAGCTCGTTATGCCCTGGAGCGTCGTCCGCCCCATCTCGGCCACGACCCCGGCAGCTTGCCAACCAGTCGTGACGTCGCCGTACACGGTCAAGTTCTTGATGACGGCATCTTGGCATTCACCGAACAGCGCCTGTCCGTGGTAGCCGTTCTCGATGTAGAGGTTGCGGATGGCATGGCCGCGGCCGTCGAACGTCCCCGAGAACGGGGAGAGGTACCAGTAGTTCGCCTCGTTGCACCCGATGGGAAACCACTGATGTCCCTCGAGGTCGATATCCGCGTCCAGCTCGATGGTCGCCCCGGCAAACGTGATGTCGTGCTTCGTCACGAGCACGGCGAGACCTGCGAGCTCCTCGGGTGTGGAGAGGACGAAGCGCTTCTCGCCCTCATGGCCCTCGTACCACGAGACGTCGGCGTAGTCAGATCAGATATCGCGGTCGAAATCCCGCATCGCAACCTCGTCATCGTAGTCCGACGGAAGCCCCTCGACCACCGATGTCGTATCGAGGGCAAGCGCGGGACCGACCGGCAGAAGGCAGTAGACGATTGCGAGCAGCGCAATGAAGGCCACGATCACCTGCGCGAGGCCCATCGCCAGCGAGGAATCGCCTTCGCGGCCCGCTATCGCTGCAAGGCTTCTGGATGGGAGTCCTCCCATTCGTCCCAGACCTCCTCTCCGTCGGCCGAGAACAGCTCGCTCGTGTTTCCGTTCGTCGCGGCGAGCTCGCCTTCGTTCGCACAGTCGTCGAACGCGACGTCGGGGTCGTCGAGGTATCCCACGATCCCGCCCACGTGGGCGCGTTCGTCCTGGGCGTTCGCGGCAACCCGTGCCGTGTTCTTCAGGCTCTTCAGCTCGATTCCCTCCGAGAACTCAGCCGTTTGCTGTCCTTTCGCCTCGCGTTGCGGCGCCATGAGGGCTCCGATCACGCCTCCGACGGAAAGCACCGACGAGCACGACACCTCGCCGTAGTTCTCGAGTTTCGAAACAAGGTCGGTTCCGTTGCTGCCGACGACACCGATGACGCCGCCAACTGCTTCGTCTCGATCATCTGATTCGCAGTAGACGGTTACAGCGCCCTCGTTTCGCAGGTCGCTGACGGTTGCGGTGAAGCCGTTGCTGTTCGCGAGCGTGCCCAGCACACCGCCCGCGCTGCACGCACGGGCCGATACCTCGCCCTCGTTCACGAGGCTCGAGAGATCCGCGCGCGTCCGGTCGGCGCGGCTGACGCCAAGCCATGCGCCGCACACGCCTCCGACATCCGCGGAGACGGGATAGTAGCTCGTCGCTGTCTTTATCGAAGACACCTTGCATCTATTCGTGAGGTTGACGAGCGAGCCACCGTCCATCTCCCCGACGACGCCGCCCACGCGCACTTGTCCCACTACCCTGCCCTCGACGGTCAGGTTCCTGATGTCTCCGCCATCGGCGCATCCGAACAAGCCGGCGTGATCCCACCTGTCCTCTTCGACGTTGATTCCCGAAATCGTATGGCCGCAACCGTCGAAGCTCCCGCAGAATTCGCGCGTCTTCCCCTGGTCGTTGAAGCCGTCGCCGATGGGTTTGGTCGGAATCTCGCACAAATCCAGATCGCGGGCCAGCCTGAAGCTGATGCCGTCGAGCGTCACGCCGCTGTTGCACAGCTTCCTCATGCCCGCAAGCTGCTCGGCCGTCGTGATGTTCATGGTCCGCATGCCCTCGGAATACCAGGTCGTATCCGCTGTCCCATCCCAGGAATCCGTCGAATGCGCGAACATGGCCCGCGACACGCCGAACACGGCCAGCACAACGACGACGATCGCCCCCGCGACGATGGCAGCGTGCTTCGGCTTGAACCACGCACGCGCATTTCGCAGTTTGGAGGAAGGGACGTCCTCGACCTGGGGCAAACCCACGTCATCGTGGGCAGATTCCCTGGCGGGAACGGATCGCCCCTGCCCTTCTACCGATTTCAACTCCGCCTCGAGCATGAGCTCTTCGACGCTTTTCTTTCGTGCCATGTTCTCCTTCTATCCTGCAAGCAACCACGGGCTCGCGTGCTCGTCGGGCTACGTGAGCAAACTCATGATCTCCGCTACTTCGCCCTCATCGCGCCTGCGACGCCTGAACAGGTAGTAATAAGACGTCGGCAATGCGATGAGCAGAATCGCCAGGCACGTCAGCGCACCCGATTTGCTCTCTGACGTCATTGCCTGCTGCACAGCGTCGACAAGCTCCTCGCCTGCCTGGCCCGTCGCATTCGAGGCATTGCCGCCGCCCGCGTTCGCAGTCCCGCTTCCGCCATTGGACGCACCGCCATCGGACGTGCCGCCGGCCCCAGCCGCTCCGGCTTTATCCGACGCTGCCGAAGCGCTTTGACTGCCAGCAGCTCCAGAAGCCCCCGTCGAGCCGTCGCTCTTCGTCGAGCCGCTGCCATCGTCGTACTTGCCCAAGCGCAATCCGGAGAAATCCTCGTCATCGAACTCCGAATCGCTGACGGGGGTGCTGATCAGAATCGAACCGAGCCATTCGGTCCCCGCCGGCGTCCCATCCGTCCCAGTCGATTCGTACGGCTGACCCCAGCCATCGTCCCCTGAGCCGTCTCCCGAGGCGTCTCCGGCCTCGACCGTCGAAGCGTCCGACACGCCTCCCTCGGCTCCTCCATCACGAGATGCGCCCTGGCCGTCCTGGCCGTCCTGGCCACTTCGGTTTTCTTGGCCGCCCTGGCTCTCCCGGCTGCCCTGGCCCCCATCGCCGTCGCCGTTGCCGCCGTTTTCGGCGCCGTCTTCAGATCGGGTTCCAGCGTTTTCGCCGGACCTGCTTCCGGAATCGCTTCCCGTATCCGATTTCGCAGCACCACCTGACCCGCCAGGCGATTGAGATGCATCCGCAGACGACCCGCCAGAAGGCTTCTTGCCCGAGCCGCCGGACGTCGAACCACCCGATGATTCAGACGATGGCTTTCCGCCACCATCGACGTTTCCACTACCATCATGGCTTCCATCATCGTTATCGCTGCCAGCTGGCTTCACGATATCAAACGTCGTCGAGAGCGTCTGCTGCTCGTAATTTGCCGCATTTACGAGCGCGATCCTGACGGTGTACCGACTGGCATCCTTGACTTGGGAAGCATAGACGCGCGCGCCGGAGGCATTCAGATACTGCACGGTGTATTCGCGGGCATCGAGCGTGCGGGACCCGCTTCGGACGACGACCTTCGGCGAAAGCGCCTTGCCCGTATAGGTCAGCGCCTCGATGGAATCGAGCGAAACGGGAGCCTTCTTCACGGAGAACTCCGCACTCACGGCGCCGGTGGCTGCATCGACCTCGTAGCAACCGCTGGCCGTGGGCACGATTCGCACAATGTAGTCCCCGGCCTCGATGACCGACCCGATACCCGCGTACCGCCCCGCCGAAGTGTAGAACGACGCCCGATACTCGCTTGCAGTCAGCACTCGTTCGCCGCTGCGCACCGAGAGGACGGGAGTTTGTCCGCTCCCGGTGTACACCAGGTCGGACGCCTCGACGGCGAGGGGCGCGGGGACGATTCGATATTCCGCTTCCGCCATGTTCCCGCCATTTGCGAAATCGCTGCGAACGCTCTCTACCGGCGTCACGCGAATGAGGTAGCTGCCAGCGACGACCAGCCTGGAGCGGTCCGCTTTATAGGAGCTCGCCTTGGATCCGACGCGGTACTCGACCTGATAGTATTCCTGTGGGAGCACGACCTCGCCCGCCCTCGCGACCAGTTCGGGAACGAGCACGCTCCCATCGTAAACCGCGTCGGGAATCTCGTCCAGGGAGAGCACGGCTGGCTCGACCGCAAACGACCGACGGTCGACGCTTCCCGCATAGTTTCCCTTTCCTTCCACCGAAACCTCGTAAGATCCGGCATGGATGATCTGGCTCGCGTCGATCGACATCCCCCGATACGAATAGGAGGCTTCGTAGTCGTCCCCAAGCGTCAGGGCTGCCTGCCCGCCTTCGAGGACGCCTTCCACGTCGACGGGGACCTCGAGCGGCTGCGCTTTGAAACCGAGCGGTGCGATCTCGTTCGCAATTACCAGTTGAGCTGGATTTATGTCGTATACGACGTTGATCGTGCCCTCCAGGCCACCAATGCCCGTCACCTCGATGCGGTACGACGCCGCGTCGACGAGGTCTTCGGGTCCGATGCCCCATTCGACCTCCCCCGTGTCAGCGTCGACCCGACCGTAGCCGACGGTGTAATCCACGCCCTCCGTCAATCTTCTGCCCAGAAGGGCACCGCCCTGTGCTGGACCAGTCGGCGCACCTCCATTCGAAGGGCCAAGCCCGACCGCAGAGCCGGCAACCAACTCGAGTGTGGATTCCGTCGCGGGACCGTCTTCCCCGTCTCCCTCGGAATCGCCTGAGCGCTTGACCGCGCGAACGATGAGGTCGGGCACTTGGGCCTTCCCGTTGTAGCGCACGGACGCGACAGGATCGACCTCGAAGGACGAGCTGACGACGTTGAGGCCGACCTCGCGGCTTCCCTCGTAGTTGCCGATGCCGTTCACCACGACACGGTAAGACCCGACTTCAACCACCGCATTGCGGTCGATTGCCTCGCCATCCTGATCGAACACCTCGACCGTGTAATCGAGGCCTTCCTCGAGCACGTCGTTCGAACCGGAGCGCGAAACCACGGGCGCAATAGCCACCGGCTCGCCTGTGTAGGCGACTTCCGGCAGCTGTCCAACCGTTATTCCCGCGCGCGAGATTTCGAACGGCTTCTCGTCAACCGATCCCGCATAGTTTCCCTGGCCCGTGACGACGACCGAATAGACTCCGGGCTCGCATACGTCCGACGCATCGATGGGGGCTCCGTCCCGATGGAATTCCACCGAGTACTCGGACCCCAACGTCAACGTCTCGCCATCCGAGTTGACGACCGATACCTTCGGCGTGCGGGCTTCTCCCGTGTACGTGACGGACTCGACATCCGAAACCGAGACGAGACCAGGAAGAATCTCAAATTCCAGGAAGAAGTAGCTTCCGTTCGTCTCGTAGTTGCCGAGACCTTCGACCTTGATTTCGTGCGTGCCGACCGATATGCAATCGTCGTTCACCGTAAACAGGCTCGCCTCGTAGTCCTTCCCTTCGCGCATGTCCGTGACGAGCACGTCCTGAACCGTCGGCGCCTTTCCGGTGTAGCGAATCTCATGCGAAACGTCGAATGCAGAGCGGGGCAGGAGCGTCGCGCTCACTTCCAGACGCCTGCTCACCGTCCCCGCATATTTTCCGCAACCTGTAACAGAGACCGCATATTTGCCCACGTCGCATATGCCATCGGCCTCGATGGGCTTGCCATCGCCTCCCATGTAGGACACCGTGTAGTCGTCGCCCTGCACGAGCACGTCGCCGACCGCATTGTGCACGACGATATCGAGCACTTGGGGCTCGCCTTTATAGGTAAGGGTGCTCGGAAGGAAGAAAGACGAAGAGGTCAGCCACTCGACATCGGCCTTCCCTATGACTGGATAGCCATCGTTCTCGTTTCGCTCATCCGCCGCATAGACGCCATCGATGTTCAGCTCGGACACGAACGGGCCCGATTGCATGAAAGCGGAAGACCGGGACTCGGAAACCCCCTCGACATCTGCAGTCGAATCGAACGCTCTGCGCGCCGAGCCTTCGAGATAATAGCAATTGGACACGAGAGCCGTCGCCGCCTTCGTCGCCCCCGTGGCGATAGCCCCCGAACGCGTAGCGCTCCGCGCGCTCACCGAGCCAGCAGCGTAGCAATTCGCAACGGTGACGTCCGAGAACAGGGTGCCGACAATTCCCGCGGCGCGCGCGGACGAATCGCCCGTCGCTTCGACGATGCCCGTGTTGTAGCAGTTCTTGATGGAGAGGTCGCTCATCGAGGCGCCGGGCTTTCCCACGATGCCGGCGGCCACGGCCGTCCTCGTCGGCGCCGTGTTGCGCACCACGCCCCGGTTCCAGCACGATTGCACCGTGATGGACGTGTGCTGCAACGTGCCCGTCACTCCCACGACGCCTCCGATGGCAGCATCGCTCGAATCGGCCGCCGTGCATGCGACCGTGCCCTCGTTGGCGCAGTTGGCCACAAGCGGTCCTTCGCCGGCAACGCTCGCGGTCGAGGAAACCGAGCCTACTACACCGGCAACGCGGCCCCGATCGGCTTCGACCGTGCCCTTGTTGACGCAGCCCCGGATGGTGAACGACCCTCCATGCGCGGCTCCGACGATTCCGCCGGCATTCGCATAGCTTCCCACCCACGAAGCGTTTCCCGATAGGAAGGCAATCGAGATGTCAGCCTCGTTCACGCAATCGATGATCGAACAACCGTCTCCGATATGGCCTGCTATCCCGCCGAAATCGGAATGGGAGCCGCTTTGATTTTGGAACGCAAGCGTACCGTGGGCCGTGCAGTCGACTATCGAGGAGGGCGCGCCGGCAGACTCGACCAAGCCGCATACGATTCCACATCCCTGATTGCTGCAGGCGACATCCGCCGTGACATCGCAGGACCTGATCGTGGAACCGAATACGCATCCGGCGAGGCCAGCCGTGTAATACGAGCCGAAACCGGTCACGTGCACGCCGTCGAGGACCACATCATGGACCGAAGCGTTGGCGAGCGACCCGAAGAAACCGGCGGCAATCGTTTGGTCGACGCCGCCGTCCGACTTCGTGCGCTTCGCTATCGTCATGTTCGACAGCTTGAAGCTGCCACCATCGAATTCTCCCGAAAACGGCTTGCGCGTACCCGCATTGATTCCGTCCATGTAGCCGATGCTGTGAATCCCGTTTCCCCCGAAATCCATGTTGCCGAGCACGTGCAGACGCTTTCCCTCGAACCTCATCGACTGGTCGGGATCGGTCATCCTCGAAAGAGCGGCGATGTCTGCAGGCGTCCTCAGGTACAAGTCGTCTTCTTCGAGATGGTTGTCGAACCATCTGCGGTCGATTTGAGCGCCATCCCACGCTTGCTGCGGTTTAAGCCTCAACGGAGTAGTGGAATCGGCGCTGAGCGCAAGGGCTCCCTCGAGCGTCTCGCAGCCCGCAGCCTTGACGACGTACCGGTACGTGCCGACCGGCAGATCTATCTGGGCTACAGCTTGCGATGGGGTGTGCGAGGACCCTCGGCCTTCACCTGCGGCCGCATCCTGGTCGATGGTTTCGCCAGCGCCTTCGCCTGAAAACCCGGTTTCACCTTGAACCGAAAAACACAGCTCGTCGTCGTGATAGAGGTAGAGCACGGGATCGTGGTCGCCGAACGCAACTCCTTCTGGAGCGTCGATCTCGAATACCTGATTCGAAGGCGACGCTTCTTCGAGGGAAATGGACTCCTCGCGAGGCCCGTACGACACTTCGAAGGCGCGCTCGCCCGAATCGATGTGGCCGAACGCGTGAGCCTCAAAGGCGTACGAGCCGTTCACCAGCGCATAGGACCAGACAACCCGTCCGCCTTCGACCGTGCTGGACGTTGGCGAAAGCTTGTTTCCCTCGGAATCACGCATCGTGACCTTAGCCGTATCCGGCTCGACGGCCACGGTCACGCGGTACCGCTCCGAAACGAGACGCTGCGGACTCACGACATCAGCCGTGTTGACGATGACGGCAGCCACGGAATCGACGTAACCGCGTTTCTGCACGGTGCTCACGTATTGTCCGGGCGCTACATCGGGGAACCGGGCCTCGTAGCTCTTGCCATCCGCCGAAAGCTGCATGTCCTTCGATCCGAGCTCGTTCCCATCGTCGTCGCTCAACGTCACACGCGGCGCGCTTCCCTCGTCGTTGTGCCCGTCGACCACGACCGCCCTCACGAGCACCTGGTAGGTACGCGCCGGGTTTTGCCACTGGAGAATCGGATACGCGCCATTGGGCCCTTCGTCTCCATCCGGGCTCGCTGCGAACTCCTCGCCGAGCTGCTCGACGGCATCCGCAGAAGCGAGCTCGGACGAGCTGACGCGCTTCGCGCACGTTGCCGGCCATTCCCCATCTGCGTTTCCGAACAGAGGCAGTGTTTCATCTCCAAGATAGAGGTTGTTGAACCATCCCGTTTCTGCAGAGGAAAGCACCGGAAGGATGGCGTGGTCGCAGAGTGCCGATTCGCGTCCCCCGCTCGACAAAATCGCACCTGCAAGGTAGCAGTTGCGCACGGAGAGCGCGGGAGATGTCGCCGAAGCGCCTCCAGCTGCAGCGCGGCTTCCACGTTCGTACGACAACACGCCCGACGCATTCCCCGCAGCCGTCGTGACGTCGCCGAGCTGTGCGCAATTCTCGATTAGGAGCTTGGCCGACGAGTGGTCGTTGACGCCGACGCCTCCAACCAACCCGGCGCACGAGGCCGCGCCCGTTGCAACCACGGTGCCTGCGTTGACGCACCCGCTCACCACCATGCGTCCCTCGATATCGGCCGCGCCCACGACGCCGCCGACCGTGCATGAATCGTTCTTCGTGGAGTCCGTTCGCACGTCGCCCTTGTTCCAGCAGTTGCGCACTTCGGTAACGCACGACTCGTCATCGGATTCCGATCCGATGACGCCGACGATGCCGCCCGCATACTGTGTCCGAGTCACAATAGAGCCTTCGAACACACAGCCAACTATCGAGGAGCCCGTGGAAAGGGATTTGATGATGTCCTTTCCTTCGTCGTCTGTCCCCACCACTATCGATCCGGTGACCATGGAACCCGCTGCGCCCACTACTCCGCCCGTATTCCCCTTGTTGGGGTCCGCGTTCCATTGATTCACGTAGTTGAACGAGATGTCGACACGGCTCGTGCAATCGTAGATGCCTCCAGCCCAAACGCTTCCGACGACGCCGGCGGACCCCTGGGTCGTCGTACCGAAATCCGTGTTCGAGTCGAGGCTTCCTTCGACGGTCAGGTTCTGGATAACGCCTTTTCGCACCACGCCGAAGAGCGAGGGGCCATCGCCGCGCATGCCTGAAATCACATGGCCTTGCCCGTCGAACAACCCCGAGAAATAGCGGCTGCCATAGTTGTTCGCAATCGGCGTGTGCCAGAAATAGCCCGAGAGGTCGAGATCCGCCGCAAGAAGCACCGTCTTGCCTGCGAAGTGGGGGTCGAGCACCGAGCCAGCAACGTCCTGCGACCCCTTCGGGATTATCTTTCCGGCAGAATCGTAGTAGACGGCCGTGGCCTCGCCCATGAGGTAGCCCATTCCGGCAAACTGTTCTTCTGTTTCTATAACGTATGTATCTTCATCCTGATGGAAGACATACCACGACACGTCGATGGGACCGTCGTTGAACGTGGCAACGAACTCTCCGTCATCCGCATGAGCGATCGCCGGACAACATACGAGCCCGCACAGAAGGGCGAGGAGACATGCGGCGGCGAGTACGCGTGCACGCACGAAAACCGCAAGGCAAGAACCTGCCAGCTTGCGCCCAGTCGCTCCACATGCGAAGCGTTGCATGCCTCCCCGCACCAATTCTCCTATCAAGCGAGACGACCTTGCCGCCCCGCATATCTTTATCCCCATTGGACGAAACTCTGCTCGTCGACTTCATCCGCCTTATGCCACAAGAGCATTGGTTATCTCGAAATTGCTTTTCAGAATTATACTACTGAATATATATTTTCCATTTTGTTTATTTCTATTGTCGAATAATACGAAACAGGATGAACCGTGACGGCAATTGTGAAGAGCGCGGTGCGGCGGTTCGTTCATTGCAAGCAGGCGGCATACTGCAGTTGTTCGCAAGAGAAGAAACCAGACGAAAGGAAGTCACACCATGAAGATCAGCGCACGCAACCAGATCAAGGGCACCGTCAAGACCGTCCGCGAGGGCGCGGTGAACGCCGTGGTCGTCATCTGCCGCGGCAACCACAACCC
>CAMOUE010000042.1 GCA_946626265.1 uncultured Eggerthellaceae bacterium
CGTCCGCGGACGGCGCACTTCTTCGATATTATGCCGCGAAAACATCGGGGTGGCACGATACAGGGGAAGTGCGCTGATCGGGGGGCGCCCCGGCAAGCGGCCGCGGCAGGATACCGGGGATGTGCGCTGTCGGGCGAAAAGGCGCGC
The DNA here is from genome assembly GCA_946626265.1 of uncultured Eggerthellaceae bacterium. Lineage (GTDB taxonomy): Bacteria > Actinomycetota > Coriobacteriia > Coriobacteriales > Eggerthellaceae > UBA9715. The sequence goes on from CAMOUE010000042.1 coordinate 148, forward strand.
CCCCAGCCTGGCGGCCCCCCGACGGATAAACGCGCTTTCGGGCGGAAAAGAGCGCACTCGGCAGAAAAGGCACCGTGTCTTGCCGGCTCAGTTAGCTGCCTGCTGCGCATCCACGGCTCGTCACTCGTCGTCCGCCCCTCCGTCGCGGCCCTCTTCCTCAGCTTCTTTCAGCGCCTCGAACTTCGCCTTCATGGTCGGGTTCTTGCGCGTGAGCTTCTTGACTGTCAGCCCCTCGAGCTTGTTGTTCGCGGCCGTCAGGTGCTTTTCCGACACGACGAGCTTCTCGCGTGCTTTCTGGAGGTCTGCTATCGCCTTGTCGATGGCGGCGATGGCGTCGGAGAAGCGCTTGCTCGCGTCGGAGAAGTTCTTGAAGAAACCTTCCTTGAACAAGTCGAGGTCGCGTTCGAAATTCGTGATGTCGAGCTCTTGCTGTTTCATGAGGGAGACTTCGCGCTTGTACTGCAACGATCCGAGTGCCGCGTTTCTGAGCAACGAGATGATCGGTATGAAGAATTGCGGGCGGACAACGAACATCTTCGGATAGCGCCATGACACGTCGACGATGCCCTCGTTGTAAAGCTCGCTTTCGGGCTCGAGCAGCGAGACGAGGATGGCGTACTCGCATCCCTTCTTCTCGCGGTCCTTGTCGAGCTTCGCGAAGTGGTCCTCGTTCTTCTTCTTCGTCGCGGTCTCGTCGTTCTCGTTTTTCATCTCGAACATGATGGAGATGATCTCGTTGCCGTCTTCGTCTTCCTCGCGGAATATGAAATCGCCTTTCGATCCTTGCGAGGCGTCGTTGTCCTTCTCGAAGTAGGCGTTGGGGAACGCCGTGGCGCGGATGCGGTTGAACTCGTATTGGCAATGCTGCTCGAGGCTTTCGCCGACCATCTTCGTGGAGAGGCGCGCCTTCATGTCCTTCAAGCGCTCGATCTCCTCTTCCTGGAATTTGATGATGGCGTCCTTCGCATTCTCTCGCTGCGCCATCTGCTCTTTCATCTGCGCCTCCGAGGCTATGCGCTCCGATTCTTTCAGCTCGAGGGAGACGGCGAGGGCATCGCGTTCCTTCTCGACGCTCGCAACCGCCTGCGCGATGGCGAGCTTCTGCTGGGCGTCGCTCGAGTCCCGCTGCGTCTTGAGCTCCGCGCGGAGCTGGGCTAGTTCGGCGTCCTTCGCGGCGAGCGCGGTTTGCAGGTTGGCGGCCGCTTTCGTCCGAGCTGTTTCGAGCTCTGCTGCCGCTTTCGTCCGAACTGTTTCGAGCTCTGCCGCCGCTTGGGCCTTCAGCGTTTCCATCGCGCGCTTTCCGTCGGCTTCTAGCAGGCGCGTGCGTTCGGAAAGGTCCTTCTCGAACTCCTCGTCGCGGACCTGCTTCGCGATCGACTCTATCTCGGTTTGCTCGAGCGAGATGACGGTTCCGCAGTTCGGGCATTTGATTTCAGCCATGTCGCCTCCTGTGCTCAAGGTGGATGCATGTCCTGGCGCATGCTCAGCGCGCGTGTCGAATGCTACTGACTATACGTCACCGGCTCCCGTTCGTCCAATGCGCGCGGATGCATGGGGGTTTCGAGGATGCGCGGGAGGTCCGCGCATCCCGCTTCAAGAGGGTACAATCACACAAAAGGTAGTTCGAGGAAGCGAGATGCCGTGAGCGAATACGATGTCGTCCTGCTGCCCACGTTCGTGCAAGTGGAGAACTGGCGCAAGAGGAATGCCCGACAGTCTGAGGGAGGCGTGTTCTCCCAGGTTGTCACCACGTTCAATGCGTGGATTGCCGATTTGTGGGAACTGCATGGCGACGGGAGGGCGCTTATCGACTCCCTGCAGCGCCAGACGGCCATGAAGGCGGCGTGCGCTTCCGACGAGACGCTTTCCGAGCTTCCAGGAGCCTCGCGCCTTGCGTCGCAGTGCGTGAAGGCCGCTTCCGGCGTCCCCGAGTTCGAGAGCGCCGTCGCGGAAAGCCTTGCGGGGTCGTGTCCCGGCGGCCTGTCCGTCCGCGAGGCCGCCTTTCTCGCCGCCGTCGGCCGCTACGGGAAGCTCATAGAGTCTGCCGGCCTCATCGAGGTGGGCAAGGCCGCTTCGGTCCTGGCGGAGAAATCGGATGCCGTATTCGCGCAGGGCGCCCGGGTGCTCGTCGCCGGCGCCGTTCCCCCCGATTGGCGCATGCTCCATTTCTTCTTGGCGTGTCCGCAGATCGAGGTCGTGTCAGATGCCCCTTCCGAAGCGCCGATGATCGGGAAGCTGGCGGGCGGCGCGCGCTTGCGCTTCGGCTTCCCCTCGGGATGCTACGCCGAGCCGGCGCTCGTCTGCGATTGCATCCGCGAACTGCTCGAGGCCGGCGTCGATGGCAGGGCCGGGGCAGTTGACGGGGCGCCTTGCGACTGCGGGAGCGCTCCTTCGGTCATCGTCACCGCGCCCGACCCCCTCGCGCTTTTCAGGCATGCCGAAGAGACCCTCGGCGCAGCCTCGGTGCACGTGGCCGTGCAGGCGCAGGTCCCGTTCGTGCAAACGGATTTCGGGCGAGCGTTCTTGTCGCTTTGCCACGTGGTGCACGACGAGCGGTGGTCGCCCGCTTCCCTGACGGACGTGCTCATGTCCCCGTTTTCCGGATTCACGCGCGCTCAGGCCCTCGAGGCCGACGCGGCCATGCGGGCGAACCGCCTGGCGACAAGCGACGAGTGCCTGTCGGCCCTTCGTGCGGCTTCGGATACGTTCTCCCAGCTCGAAGAGCTCGCAACAAGCCCGGAAGCCGACATCCTCGTCGGGGTGTTCGAGGAGATCGTCCATGCTTCGTGCCACCGCTCCGATGCATGGAGGTCGCAGCAGCGCTCCGCGATTGCCGCGTTGAAGTCGGTGACGAAGATGGCGCGCCAGCTCGATTTGGAAATGCCCGATTGCATGGACGTGCTCGAGCATGCCGCCGTCACGGCGTCGTTCGAGGTCGAGTGCGGTCGCGATGGGGCATTCGTTGCAGACGTGCTGTTCACGACCCAGGATGTCGCGGCGCAGCTCGATGCCGGGTCATGCGACATGCTCGTCGCGACGGGGCTGACCCATCAGGACTATCCCATTGCGGAGTCCGACGATGCCGCCGCGACGTTGTTCTCGAAACTCGGGCTCGAGCCGACCGATACGCCCCTCGCGCGGGCGCGCCGGACGTTCGGCGCCTTGATGGCCGTGCCAACGCGCGATTTCGTCTGCGTCCGCCCCCTCAACGACTACGACGGCAACTCGACGTATCCCTGCGCCGTCGTGCAGGAACTCGTCGACGCCTACAAAGCCGATTCCGCATCGGACGACGACGTGGACGACGACGTGGGCTTGCCGTCATGCCTCATGCCAGATGCGGCCATGCGGGGCGAGGAAGACGCGTACGCCAACGCGCTCGCGCTCGCAGGCGGGGCCTCGCAGCCCTGCGCTGCGCGCGTCGGGCATTCGCAGTTCGGTCACGTCGACGGCGCCCGGTGCCATGAGGTGCTGCTCGACAGGCGGTCGGGAGGGGGAAAGGCGCTTGTCGGCACGATCCCGTCCGCTTCCCAGATCGAACGGTACCTCGAATGCCCCTACAAGTGGTTCGTGTCCAACCGCATCAGGGTCGAGCGCCTCGACGAATCGTTCGGCCCGCTCGAGCGCGGAAGCTTCGCGCACGCGGCGCTCGAGCTCTTCTACCGCCGATTCCAGGAGCAAGGGCGGCTCAAGGTCGACGCCTCGACGCTTGCCGACGCGCGTGCGACCATGCGCGCGGTGCTCGACGAGCTCGATGCGATCCAGGCTGGACTCGAACCGGGAAGCGGCCGCCTCGTCGCCGTCGACCAGCTCGAGCGGCGCGACATCGATGCGCTCAAGGAGCAGCTCGTCTCCTACCTCGATTACGAGGCCCAGCTCCTGCCCACGTTCGCGCCCAGATACTTCGAATACGCGATCGACGCAGCCGACAAAGTCGAGTATGCAGGCGGGACGCTCGTGGGCAAGGTCGATCGCATCGACGTCGACGAAAAGGGCAATGCCGTCATCATCGACTACAAGGGCTCGCTCGATGCCGAGTACGAGATCTCCGGCAAGACGGCGGCCCGTCCCGGAAAGGTTCAGACCCGCGTGTACGCGCAGGCGGTCCGAAGGACCCTGGGCCTGAACGTCGTCGGGGCCCTGTACGTGAGCTATGGGAAGGCCCATGCGCTGTCGGGGGCGTACGACCCGTGCGTGCTCGAGGCGGCGCACCTGCCCAACATGCGCGTCGACCGATGCAGGTGCGCTCCTGCATCGCCCCCCGATTGGGACGACGGGGCGCCGCTTGCGGAGCTCTCGTTCGCTGACGTGCTCGATTGCACGGAGCGCCTTGCCGGCGAGGCGATCGACGCCATGCGCGCCGGCGCCGTCGAACCCGACCCTGCCTATCCCGGCGCGTGCGGCGCGTGCCCCGCGACGAGCTGCCCGAAACGAGGTGCGTAGCTGCCATGTCTTTGAAACCAGGCCAGATCAAATGCATCGAGACGCTCGACCGGCCGATCGTCGTGGCTGCCGGCGCGGGGTCGGGAAAGACGTTCACGCTGACGAAACGCGTCGTGCATGCAATTCAGAGCGGCTTCGTCGACGGAATCGAGCGCGTGTGCGCCATCACGTTCACGAACAAGGCCGCCGCCGAGCTCAAATCCCGCATCAAGGCGGAGCTGCGCGCGTGCGGCCTTCAAGAGGCCGCGCTCGCGGTCGACGATGCTTGGATATCGACGATTCACGGAATGTGCGCCCGCATCCTGCGCTCGCATGCGGTCGAGCTGGGCATCGACCCGGGGTTCAAGGTCGCGGAGGGCGATCTCGTATCGGACATGAGGCGGGCTGCCATCGACGCCGTGCTCCTCGAGGCGCGCGGCGACGACGACCCTTCCGTCGACGCCCTGTTCGCCGAGTACCCGGCAACGTCGTCGATGCGGGGCGCATCGGTCGAGTCGATGCTGCATGACCTCATGGATGCGCTGTCCGAGCATCCCGATGCGGCAAAAGACCTTCTCGACGCGCCGGATGCGCGCGCGGAGGGCCTGTTCGCTTCCGCACTCGATGCATACGCGTCGCTTCTCGACGCCGCGGAGGCCGAGAAGTCGAGCGCGAGCCGCGATGCGTGGGTCGCGGATGCGCAGGAGGCGCTCGCCCATGCGCGGGAGGCGTTCCCCGCCCTCGAAGCGGGCGATGCGCGCTCGATGCTCGAGCTGCTTGCGCCGTTCAAGTGCTCGAAGAAGTTCGGCTCGAAAGACTTCAAGGCGTACGTCGACGAGGCGTCCTCGACTCTCTCGTGCTGCATCATGGAGCTTCGGCTCATGGCTGCCGCACCGCATCTCGAGACGCTCGTCTCGTTGGCACGGCGCTCGCTTGCCCTGTTCGACGCCGCGAAGCGCAAGGCGGGCGTGCTCGACAACGGCGACTTGCTCGTCATGGCGGCCGCCGCAATAGCCGACAACCCCGACATCGCCGCCTGCTACGCAGACAAGTTCCAGCTCGTCATGGTCGACGAGTTCCAAGATACCGACCAGATGCAGGTCGACATGATCAAGCGGATTGCGGGCCCGGGCGCCTGCCGGCTGTGCACGGTAGGCGATGCGCAGCAATCGATCTACCGCTTCCGCGGGGCCGACGTCGCCGTGTACCGCAGGCATCTCGAGTCGGTCCGTGCGGGCAACCCCGAAGACATCATCATGCTCCCGGACAATTTCAGGAGCCATGCAGACGTGCTCTCGCTTGTCGACCGCGTGTTCGAGCGGCCCGACATGTTCGGCGGCTCGTTCATGTCGCTTGCGCCGGGCCGCGACGAGGGCGGGGTCAAGAAGCCGTTCGCGCCGGGCGAGCGCCGCATATGCGTCCAGTTGACGACGAAGCCGTTCAGAGGCGTGCCGTCCGAGCATATGCGCGAGGTCGCGGCCGCCCGCCTTGCGGACAAGTTCGCCCGGTTCGTAGCCGATGGCCGCTCGGCAGGCGAGATGGCGCTGCTCCTCGGGCGCATGACCTATGCGGACGTCTATGCGCAGGCGTTCCGCGACCGGGGGCTCGCCTGCGTCATATCGGGTGGATCGGTGTTCGCGTCGACGCTCGAAGCCCAAATCGTGTTGGAGCTGACCCGCGTCGCCGCAAACCCCGCGGACACCGAGGCCTTCTATAACGTGCTTTCGAGCCCGATGTTCTCGTTGACGGCCGACGAGCTGCTCGTGCTCTGCACCGCAAGCGATGGCCGTGACGGCAGCTTGCGCAGGAGGCCCCTCGACAGAGGGGTCCTCGGCGCGTACCGTCGCCTGTCGGACGGCGACGCTTCGTTTTCGGAAATGCCGCGACTTGCCAACGCGGTGCGCGTCATGGGGTCGTTCTGCTCGGGGGTCGGGCGCACGGCGGTAGCGCGCCTCGTCATGCGCGCTGCCGTCGACTCCGGATGGGTCTCGAGGCTCGAGGAGCGCGGCGCCGAGGGCCTTGCGCAGCTGGCGAACGTCTACAAGGCGATTCGCATCGTCGAGGGCATAGAGTCGGCGAAGGCCGTAGGCGCCGCTGCGGTTTCCCGCCGCTTCGAGGCCACGCTCGCCGCCTCGAAGGAGGCTCCTGGCGCGCTGTCGACGTCGGGCGGAGGGTTCGTGCGCATCATGACCGTCCACGCGTCCAAGGGGCTCGAGTTCCCGATCGTCGCAGTTGCCGACATGAAGGATGCCAAGGGCGACTCGTCCAAGCTGCTCGTGATGGAGTTGGAAGGGCGCGTGCGCGCGTCCCTCGACCTGTCGAGCTCTCTTTCGGCAATCGGGGGGGCGGTCGACATGAAGAACCTTCCCGCCGTCTATTCCTCGGTCGTTGGCGAAGACGCGGACGAGGACGACCTCGTCCGCAAGGCGCGCGAAGCCGCCAGTCCGCTCGAACTGCGTTCGGCGCTCTACGAATTCGACCGCATCGGCGACGAGGAAGAGGCGAAGAGGCTGCTGTACGTCGCGCTCACGCGCGCGAAGGAGGCGCTCGTCGTGTCCATGCAGGGCACGCGCACCAAGGCGAACGCCAACGGCACCCCCTCCAACTGCCTGTCCGCCGTGGTGACGGCGCTGTGCGGCGGCGACGGCGGGTTCGCGCCCGGCGAGAGCTCGTTCGAGTTCGGCGGAACGCTTCCCGCCTCCGTCGAGCATGTCGCGCTCGAGCCTGCCGCGGAAGGGGAGGGCGTCCAAGACGAGGCGGCTGCCGGGGAAGGCCTTCACGCTGCGCAAGATCCCGATAGCGCGGAGGAAGGTTTCATGGTGCCGGCGGCACGGGAGCGAGCCGCGCTCCACCGCAGGCCGTACGCGCCTGCACACGAGGGGGTGTTCAGCTACTCGTCGGTGGCGGAGTCGTCTCACGAGGGGGATTTGCTCGAACGCCTCGTCTCCCGTTGCTTCGCGTCGGCCGATGCGCCGCTGCCCGAAGACGCACTGTTCGGGAGCTCCGCGTTCGGCGACGAGCCCGACGGCGGCTTCCCTTCCGGGTCGAGGCGCCTCGCTGCGAGGAACGCCTTGGCTGATGCGGACGACGGTTCGTGGGCGTATATCGGTTCCGATTGCTCGGATTCGGACAAGGCAACCGATTTGGGAACGGCTTTCCATAGGCTTGCCCAGTACGCGGTCGTCACGCGCGGCGGCTCGGGGCAGCTTGCGCTCCCGCCGGTCGAGCGCGTGGACGCGCTTGCTCGTGCATGCGACATCGGAACCGGCCAGCGGACGCGCCTCGACGAGGCGCTGGCACGCTGGTTCGCAAGCGACGTCGCCGCTGCCATGGGCGCCTTCTCGGACCTCCGCGCCGAAGCGCCCTTCTTCGTCTCCATCGACCGAAGCGCGCTCCCGCCCGTGTTCCTCGAAGGGGAAATCGACCTTCTCGGCATGGGCGAAGACGGCCGCTTCGCGCACGTCGTCGACTACAAGACGGGCGGGCATGCCGACGAGTCGGAGCCGGACCTGGCGTTGAAGCACGTGCTTCAGGCGGCATGCTACGCCTATGCGCTCATGGGCCAGGGGGTCGACGAGGTCGAAGCCACGTTCGTCCGCGTCGAACGCGCGCGGCAAGGGGGCGTAAACCAGCCCCAGTGCGTGCGTTACCGTTTCGGGCGCGAAGACGTTTCGTTCCTGCGGGAGGCCATCCTCGAAGCATACGACCGCGCTTGTGCGATCTGAGCTGCGATGGGAGGTGCCCTGCGCGAGCGGCGGCCCGGCGGGCGTCCGCCGCTCGCGCAGGGCCTGCAGGTCGCGCAGGTTAATCGTGCACGTGGGTCACGTCGAGTGATTGCTTCATGACATTCACGTAGTCGGGGATGGCGGATTTCTTGGGATGGCACGAGTCGGCGAGGTACTCGGATTCATGGCCTTCGACGAATCCGTGCCAGTCAACCTTGTGCACGTTGGGGTATTTCCCCACCATGGCGTCGATGGTCGCGTTCGTCGCGTCCATGCCGGCGACGTTGCCCGTCATCATCTCGGTGACGAAGTAGATCTCCTTGTCCGGACCGAGGCACGCGATCATCTCCTCGGCGTCGTCGACGGCGATTCCGCCTCCATCGTTGTTTCCGGTGCCGATCACGTACCGGTCGTACTCGCCGGCGTCGCGGCGAATGTAGTCGAGCACGCCGTTCTCGGGTTCCTGGTTCTCGCGCAAGGTGCCGCCGTATTCGAGCGAACGCCCGCTGTCGGCGTTGACCGTGACGCCGGGCAGCCCCGCCTCGAGCTGCTTGCGCGACATGTCCATGATCGAGTCGCCGATGAGCAGCGTTCCCGAGTAGTCGCCTTCGGGAAACCGCGTCTCCCAGTCCGATATCCGCCGTTCGCGTTGTGCCATCTCGAGGTCGCGCTCCCGGCGGTGCCTGCCTCTCTCGATCGCCTTCTCGTCCACGACGGTCCCGCATCGGTGCAGTCCGCAGGACGCATCGGTATAGCGGATGCGCACCGAATGCGCCCTGTCGAGCATTTCGGGCGCGAGCGGGCAGCTCAGCTTGAACGTGGAAGTCCCATGCGGCGCGAGGGATATGAGCGCGCTTTCCGACGCGGTGCCGATGACACGCCCTTGCTCGTCGAGCAGGTCGGCGGTCACGTGGTGGAGGGACGTCGTGTGCAGCGGAGCCGCGTTCGCGAAGCGCGCGGTCGTGACGAGCCGGATGCCGCCGTCTTCGGCCTGCTCGATGGCGACCTCGTCGTTCTCGTGCAGGATACAGGGGGTGGCCACCGCGCCCTGCGCATGCGCGAGCGCGCTGTCATGCGCATGCACGCACGACAGCGTCGCGACGATGAGCGCCAGGACGACGATATGCGCGTTGCGCGCGGTTATGCCTCTCGAACTTGCTCGGATACCAACTCTTTCCGCCGGGGACAGGAATCGGGAGGATAGCCCCTGCATTGTACCACGGGCGCGGATGCGCCCGCTTTTGCGTCCGGGCGCGCTTCCGGCTCGGGCGCCCCATGGCCGCGCGGGAGCGCTCGGCGCAGCTCCTATTTGATGAACATCGCGTCGCCGAACGAGAAGAATCGGTAGCGCTCGGCTACGGCGTGCTCGTAGGCGGCCATGACGTTGTCGCGCGACGAGAAGGCGCTCACGAGCATCATGAGCGTCGAGCGCGGTACGTGGAAGTTCGTGATCAGCGCATCGACGACGTGGAACTCGCTTCCGGGAAGCAGGTAGAGCGACGTGGCCGCGCGCTCGCAGGACATGACGCGTCCCGTTTCGGCGCTCCATGCGCTCTCGAGGCTGCGCACGCTCGTCGTGCCCACGGCTACGACGCGTCCGCCCGCCGCCTTCGTGCGCTCGATCGCCTCCGCCGTGCGTTCGGGCACCGTGTAGAACTCGGTGTGCATCTGATGCGCCTCGGGGTCGTCTTCGTCGACGATGCGGAACGTGTCGAGGCCGACCTCCAGCTCGACGGTCTCCCAGCCGGCGCCGTGTTCTTTCAGCTGCTCTATGAGCTCGGGCGTGAAGTGCAGGCCGGCGGTCGGCGCCGCCGCCGAGCTCTCGCGGCGCGAGTAGACCGTCTGGTAGAGCTCCTCGTCCCCGGCGTAATCCTTGATGTAGGGCGGCAGCGGCGTGTGGCCGACGGCATGCAGCGCCTCGTCGAGGGAGGGCTCGGCCGTGGTCAGGCGCACGAGCCGCTCGCCGCGCGCCGCGTTGTCCGCCCAGTCGACCACTTCGGCGGAAAGCACGACCTCGCCATCGGCGTTCTCGAAGTCGACGACGGCCCCGCTGCCGGGCTTCAGTCGCTTGCCCGGCTTGACGAGCGCCTCCCAGAGAGCGGACCTGCCCGTCTTGGGCTCGCGGTCGAACACTTCGCGCAAAAGGAAGATTTCCGCTGCACCGCCCGTGCCCCGCTTGCGGCCGAGCAGGCGTGCCGGCAGGACGCGCGTCTCGTTCACGACGAACAGGTCGCCGGGCTCGACGTAGTCGACGATGTCGCGGAAAATGCGATCTTCCACCTCGCCCGTCGTCCGGTCCATGACCAGAAGCCGGCAGGCATCCCGTTCGGCCGCCGGTTCCTGTGCGATGAGCTCGGGCGGCAGCTCGTATTCGAAATCGCTCGTTTTCATGTGCGTAGTCCTTTGTCGAAAAAAACCTCTTGCCTTCGAATGGTCTAGTATACTGGGAAAATCTGGCAAGTGAACGATTGGAGATGCTGAGATGCCCACAAAGGAAGAGCGCAGAGCCGAGGCAATCAGGCATAACGGAATGGTGAAAGGGCTGTTCGTAACGGAAATCGCACAGACGATTCAGACGGCGACCCTTTACGAGGACGGCGAAGGGCGCGAACTCGAGTTGCCCGAACCGCGCTTCGAGGAAACCGATATCAGGGTCGAATGGGCCGATGGCGCGACCGTGGCATCGCGTTCGTACGGCAAGGTCTGCCTGCTCGACCCCGCGAACTACCGAACGCCCGGCGGCAACTACCTGGGAGGCGGATGGTCGCCCGAGGAGCAGATCTGCGCCGAGAGCAACCTGTACCCGATTCTCGAGGGCCTGCGCGAAACCTATTACGACGGCAACAAGAAGAGCGGCCGCGGAGGGCTGTTCACCGACCGCGCGATGTACCTGAACGACGTCATCTTCACGACCGGCGGAATCATGAAGAAGCGCGACATCATCGTGTGTGCGCCGCCCAACAGGCGTTTCGCGCTTGAGAACCACCGTTCGGAAGCGGAGTGCGACATCGATCTGGCGAACCGCGTCCGCACGGTTTTGCATATCGCCGCCGTGCACGAGGTCGACACGCTCGTCCTCTGCGCGTTCGGCTGCGGGTTCTTCGACAACGAGCCGGGACGCGTCGCCGGCTTGTTCAAGACCTGGCTCGAGGCGCATCCCGGCCAGTTCCAGCGCGTCGCGTTCGCCATTCCGGGCGGGCCGAGCCTCGACGTGTTCCGCGAGGCCTTCCCGCGCAAGGTCAGCGAGGAAAAGCCCGCCGTCGAGGTCGTCGTCGACGAGGAGGACGACGACGATTTCTACGACGTCGACATCGCGCAATCTGCCGAAGGCCGCTGGGTCTTCGAGTAACGGGCAGGCAGTTCCCCTTTCCGCATTCAGACGACGAGGAGTAAGCACATGGCGTTTTCCAAGAAGCCCATCAAGGGCATGACCGATTTTCTTCCTGCAGACATGAAGCTGCGCGACTCGGTGCTCGCGCAGATCAAGCGCATCTATGCGAGCTACGGGTTCACGCAGATCGAGACGCCCATGATGGAGCATATCGGCAACCTCACGTCCAAGCAGGGCGGCGACAACGAGAAGCTCATATTCAAGGTGCTCAAGCGTGGTGCCGCGTTCGACCGCGCGTGGGATTCCGGCAACCGCGACGAGCTCGTGGCGGAAGGCTTGCGCTACGACCTGACCGTGCCGCTGTCTCGCTTCTACGCCAACAACAAAGAACAGCTCCCGTCGCCGTTCCGCGCATTGCAGGTCGGTCCCGTGTGGCGCGCCGACCAGCCGGCGAAGGGGCGTTTCCGCCAGTTCGTGCAGTGCGACATCGACGTGCTCGGCGATTCGACTAACCTTGCCGAAATCGAGTTGATCACGGCAACGTCCAAGGCGCTGTCGCGCGTGCTCGGGGCGGCGGGCATCGACAAGTTCACGGTGCACGTTAACGATCGCAACATCCTGCGTGCCGCGGCTGCCAAGGCCGGTTTCGCCGAGGATGCGATCGGCGGCGTGCTCGTCACGCTCGACAAGCTCGACAAGATCGGGTTCGACGGCGTCGAGAAGGAGCTGCTCGACAACGGTGCCGACCCTGCGTGCGCGAGCGCGTATCTCGAGCTGTTCAAGGGTGATATCGACGACGCGTCGTGCAAGGCGTTCTGCGATGCGATCGACGCCGAGGGTTTGGCCGAGGCATCGTCCAACCTCGACGAGATCATCTCGAGCGCCCGTGCGCTCACCGACGACGGGGTCCAGATCGTGTTCGACCCGACGCTCGTGCGCGGCATGGGCTACTACACCGGCCCCATCTTCGAGGTCACGGTCGACAACTTCGGCATCTCGATTGCGGGCGGTGGCCGCTATGACGAGATGATCGGCAAGTTCTCGGGCGAGGACGTGTGCGCCTGCGGGTTCTCGATTGGCTTCGAGCGTATCATCGCCGTCTTGCGGGATGCGGGCGTGACGACGCTTTCCGACGGGGCGGACGAAGGCGCGACGGCGTTCCTCATCGATGGGAAGGCGTCGTCCGAAAAGCGCTTCGAGGCGCTCGAGCGCGCGCAGGCCCTGCGCGACGAGGGGCGCGACGTGGCCGTGCTGCCCATGCGCAAGAACATGAAGCGCCAGATCAAGACGCTCGAGGAAGAGGGCTTCACCCAGTTCGAAAAGATCTACGCGAACTAGTCGCGCAATCAGGCGACGGGGCGGTGTCCCGGGGCCGCACCTCGGGGCCGCATCCCGGGTGGTGCCCCGGGCCGAATCCCGGGCTGCATTTCGGGTGGCGCCCCGGGCCGAATCTCGGGCGGAGCCTCGGGGCTGCAAGTTAGCTGTAGCTAAACCCGCTGTTTCGCACACACAACTGGAAATTAGGTGCAAGGCCACGCGTTTTTGCACGTATATTCCAGTTGTGGGTGTGAATTCCGCAAGTTAGACATGTGAAACCAGGTGTTTCGCACACACAACTGGAATATACGTGCAACCGGCGGCCCCCGTGCACGTATATTCCAGTTGTGTGTGCGTTT
>CAMOUE010000043.1 GCA_946626265.1 uncultured Eggerthellaceae bacterium
TGGTCGATGGAGACGGCCGGCGAGAGGCCGTCGATGCTGTCGAGGTCGGGCTTGCTCATCTGGCCGAGGAACATGCGCGCGTAGCTCGAGAGGCTCTCGACGTAGCGCCGCTGCCCTTCCGCGTACATCGTGTCGAACGCGAGCGACGACTTGCCCGAGCCGGACAGGCCCGTGATGACGACGAGCTCGTCGCGCGGGATGACGAGGTCGATGTCCTTGAGGTTGTGCTGGCGAGCACCTTTGATGACTATTTCGTTCTGGCCCATGGAGCGCCTGCTTTCGTATCTGAAACGTAGCGTTGAATTCTACTAGAAGCGCGCACCCGCACGGGATAGAACAAATGTTTGCCAATGAAATAACACATGTTAACGTGCCCGACGCGTTCCAGCCCCATTGTGCCTGCGCGCCCGGCGCGCCGCGTCCGCGCCCCGGCGCCGTCCAACCCGTCGCGAGCACCCGTCCAAGCCCGCGCCGTCCAACACGTCGCGCGCACCCGTCCAAGCCCGCGCCGTGGTAAACTGCCCGCATGGATACGAACGTTGCAATCATAGGGGCGGGCCTCGCGGGAAGCGAGGCCGCGCTGCAGCTGGCGAAGCGCGGGATTGCCTGCACGCTGTACGAGATGAGGCCCGAGCGGCAGACCGACGTCCACAAGACGGGCAACTGCGCCGAGCTCGTGTGCTCGAACTCTCTGAAGAGCATGAAGCCCGAAAGCGCCGCCGGCATGCTGAAAGCCGAACTCAGGGCCCTCGAGTCGGTCGTCTTCGATGCCGCACGCGCGCACGCCGTGCCCGCAGGCGGCGCGCTCGCCGTCGACCGGGACGCCTTCTCGGCAGACGTCACCGCGCGCATCGAGGCCGAGCCGCTCATCCGGCTCGAACGCCGCGAGGTGACCGACATCGCCGACGCCGCCGACGGCGCGAGCGCCCTCGTGCTCGCGACCGGCCCGCTCACGAGCGATGCCATGAGCGCCTCGCTCGCGAAGCTCACGGGCGACTACCTCGCGTTTTTCGATGCGGCCGCGCCGATCGTCATGGCGGACTCGCTCGACGGCTCCATCCTTTTCAGGCAGAGCCGCTACGAGGACGCAGACGACGGATCGGGCGAGGCGAAGGGCGACTACCTGAACGCCCCTTTCACGAAAGACGAATACGACCGCTTCATAGAGGAGCTTCTCGCGGCCGACCGGGTCATCAGCCGGGACTTCGAGTCGAAGGAGCTTTTCCAGGCGTGCCAGCCTATCGAGGAGATCGCGCGCGCCGGGCACGACGCCCCGCGGTTCGGGCCGTTGAAGCCGGTGGGCCTCACCGACCCGAGGACGGGAAGGCGGCCGTGGGCGGCGCTCCAGCTGAGGGCCGAGGACGCGCACGGATCGTGCTACAACCTCGTCGGCTTCCAGACGAACCTCAAGTTCGGCGAGCAGAAACGCGTGTTCAGCATGATCCCCGGCCTCGAGAACGCAGAGTTCGCGCGCTACGGCGTCATGCACCGGAACACGTTCATAGACGCGCCGCGACTTCTCGACGCGAACCTCATGCTGCGCAAGCGCATAGCCGGCCGCGAAGACGTCCCCGTCTTCGTCGCAGGCCAGCTCGGCGGAACCGAGGGATACTGCGAGGCGATCCGCTCGGGCCTCCACGTGGCGATTTCCGTCTCCGCGATGCTGCGCGGGACCGACATCGTGCCGCTGCCCGTGCAGACCGTCTTCGGCGCCCTCCTCGCGCATGCGACGGACCCGGCCACGAAGGACTACCAACCCATGCACGTCAACTTCGGCATAATGGAGCCGCTCGAGAAGCCCGTCAGGAACAAACGCGACCGCTATGCGGCATACGCCGAGCGCGGTGCACGCGCGCTTGCGGGCTACCGGGAAGCGCTCGTCGACGCCGGGCTGATGGAGGAGGACTGATTTGGCCCGCGCCGTGAAGACGAGGGTCGCCAAAACGCGCGCGCCCCGCGCCGATCGGCCTTTAGACGGGCGCGGGCCTTCGGACGGCGGGTTCGCGGAATCTTCGGACGGCAGGCTCGCGCAATCTGGGGGCGATGGCAAGCTCGCCGCGCTCCTCGACGAATACGAGGCCGCGCTCGTTGCCGAGCGCGGCGCTTCCCCACATACGGTTCGCGCCTACCGCACCGACATCGAGGCGTTCCTGCGCTGGTGCGAGCGCGTCGGCGTCGACCCGCTTTCCGCCACGCACCGCCAGCTCAGGTCCTACCTCGGGGACATGGACGCCGCGCGCTACGCCCGCACGACCGTCAACCGCAGGCTCTCCTCGCTGCGCGGCTTCTACGCCTGGCTCAACGTTACCGGCCGATGCGATGCGGATCCCGCGAGCGCCCTATCGGGCCCGAAGACGGCGCGCCACCTTCCGCACGTCATACAGCCTGAAGAGATGTTTCGCCTGCTGAGCGTGCACAACAGCCGCGATTGCCTGGGAAACGTCCAGCCGCAGACGGCAGAGGACATGAGGGACCAGGCGCTGCTCGAGTTTCTCTACGCCTGCGGCGCGCGCATATCGGAGGCGGCGGGGCTCGAGATGGGCTCGGTCGATTTCAGATCGCGGCTCGTGAAGGTTTTCGGCAAGGGCGGCAAGGAGCGGATCATCCCGTTGCACGACCTGTGCATCGACGCGTTGCGAACCTACATCGACAGCGCCCGCGACGAGCTTCTGGGCGGAAAGACGAGCAAGTACGTGTTCGTTTCCACGCGCGGCAACCCCATGAGCGCCGATGCCATGCGGAAGGTTTTCAAGGCCGCCGTGCGAAGGGCCGGCCTCGACGAGGGACTTTCCCCGCACGACATGCGCCACACGTTCGCAACCGACGTGCTCGCAGGCGGCGCCGACCTCCGCACGGTCCAGGAAATGCTCGGGCACGCGAGCCTCTCGACGACGCAGATCTACACCCACGTGTCCGCCTCCTCCCTGAAGACCGCGCACAAGCTCGCCCACCCGCGCTCGTGATGTAGCGTCCGCGCGGCGCGCGGCTTACCTGCGCACGTGGACCACGGGGCCCCACCTTCCGTCGGCGTAACGGGCGACGAGGCCATCCGCCTCCGCTTGCGCGAGGCTCGTGGCAAGGCGCTTCGACGCTTCTGCGGAACCGTAGAGCGAAGCCGCCGCTTCATAGAGCTCGTCCTGGCGCATGGGGCACGACAGGACCGCCTCGACGATCGGGTCGTCATGATGCACGGGCGCCTCGGGCTCCAACGGCGAGCAGAGGCTGCATCCGCATCTCAGCAGCGCGTCTTGGAAGCTCTCGTCGTCAACGACGGGGACAGCCCCCTGCAACAGCAACCGGTTCGACCCCCGCGAAGAGAACGACGTGATGGCCCCGGGCACCACGAGCACGTCCTTGCCAAGGTCGAGCGCGTTATCCGCCGTCGAGAACGTCCCGCTCGGCAAACCCGCCTCGACGATGAGGACGGCAGAAGCAAGCCCGGCGATTATGCGGTTTCGCTCCCTGAACGCATAGGGCCTCGGCCCGAAGTCCCATTCATGCTCGCTGACCACGGCTCCCCCGGCATCCACTATCCGCTGGAACAACCCGCGGTTCTCCGCAGGATAGAGCCTGTCGCATCCCCCGCCGAGCACGGCAATCGTCGGCGCGCCCACGTCGAGCGCGGCCTTGTGCGCCTCCGAGTCGCAGCCGCGCGCCCCGCCCGAGATTATCGCCACCCCGAGCTCGGCGGCGATTCCCGCGAACCGCCGCGCGCACCCACGCCCGTACGGCGTCGCCTTCCGTGCGCCGATAACGGCGAGGCCCCCTTCGAGCACATCGGCGCTCCCGATCCCGTACAGCTTGTCAGGCGGCTTGCGCACGTTGTCGAGTGAACGGGGGTAGCCGCATCCCGAACGGTCGAGCACCCACCGCTCGCCCCTAAGACGATCGGACATCACGCGCCCCCTTCCCTCCTCACCCGCAACGCCAGCGCCTCGCACAAGTCGTCGCGGTTCACCTCGAGACGCTCGTCGATATCCGCTATGGTGCGCGCTATCGAGAGCGTCTTCGCAATCGACCTCCCGCTCATCGCGTTGACGAGCGCCGCATGCTCGACGAACGCGCGGTCCGATTCTTCCATATGGCATGACCCAATCAGCCCTTGAGTCGTTTCGGGGAAAGACTCGCGCGATTTCCGCCATGACGCGAACTCGCGCCCCCGCACGACGCCGTCGCGCAGGACGGCGGACGACGTCCCCCCGCGCCCGGACATCACGTGCGACGGCGGAACGCGGTTGACGTCGATGTGGATGTCGATGCGGTCGAGCAGGGGCCCGCCGATCCTGTTCTGGTAATCGCGTACCTGCGCGTCAGAGCACTTGCAGGGATGCTCGGGGTCGCCGAAATGTCCGCACCTGCAGGGATTCGCCGCCGCGACGAGCATGAAGCGGGCCGGGAACTCGACGACGCCCTCCGCCCTCGATATGCAGACCCTGCCCTCCTCCATGGGCTGGCGCATCTGCTGGAGCGCCGAAGTCCGAAACTCGGGCAGCTCGTCGAGGAAGAGAACCCCCCTGTGGGCAAGCGAAATCTCACCGGGATGCACGGGCGTGCCGCCCCCGAGCAGACCTGCGGAAGTCGCGGAATGATGCGGGCTGCGAAACGGCCTGCGACCGGCGAGGATGCCGCCGATGTCGAGCCCCGCGACCGAATGCACGAGCGCCGCCTCGAGCATCTCCTCCTCGTCGAGCGGCGGCATTATGGATGGCACGCGCGAGGCGAGCATGGTCTTGCCCGAACCGGGCGGTCCCATCATGATCACCCCGTGGCTGCCCGCCGCCGCAATTTGGAAGGCACGTTTCCCGAGCTCGTTTCCCGACACGTCAGCATAGTCGGGACCGGCCGCAGGGTCGGCCAGCGCGCAGGGCTCGACGTCGTGAACCTCCCCCGTGCGCAGGTCCGCGACCGTCCGCATCCCCCGCACGCTCAAGCCCGCGATCGGCATGAGCGTACCGCCGTGGTCGGAGCACGAGAGCGCGCACCCCACGTCGCGCGCGCAAAGCGCGTAGGCGAGCATTCCCGACACGGGCCTCACCTCGCCTGCGAGCGAGAGCTCGCCAACAAAGAGCCCGCCGCGCACCGCCTCGGGATTTATCTGCCCGGTAGCTGCGAGGATGCCAGCGGCGATGGGCAGGTCGAATCCGGCCCCCGTCTTGCGAAGGGAGCTCGGGGCGAGGTTCACGAGCACGCGGTCCGGCGGCATCGAGAACCCCGCCGTCTTGAGCGCCACGCGGATGCGCTCGCGCGATTCCTGGACGGCCGCATCCGCCATGCCGACTATGTTGAAAGCGGGGATCCCCGACGTCACGGCAACCTCGACGTCGACGGGAACCGCCTCGACGCCGCGCAGGGCGGCGCTTCGCACCACGCATCTCCCGTTCATGGCTCATGCAGCCCCGAACGCGTTCCCGATATGCCGGACGAGCGCGCGGTCCTCTGCGACCACGAGAAGCTCGACGATGTCGAAACGCACAGGCGTGTCGTATATCATGTGGTCCTTCAGGTACCAAGCCGCGATTTTCTCGTAGCGTTGGCGCTTGTTCGGCGTGACCGCCTCCGCAGGGAAACCCTTTTCGAGGTTCGTGCGGGTTTTGACCTCGACGAACGTAAGCCAATCGCTATCCCACGCTATGATGTCCGCCTCGCCGGCCGGGCACTCCCAGTTCCGCTCGACGATTTCGAACCCCAAATGCTCGAGGTACCTGCACGCGGCCGCCTCGCCGCGCCTCCCGAGCTCCTTGTTGTGGCAATTCCACCTGCTCGGCCCCTCGCCGGCCGACCGATCCCCGCACGCGCCTTCGACATGCGGCTTTTCCCGACTTGTTTCCTCGCCCATGATGCCCCCTTTCGATTGGGGGAATCCTACGACGCGAATCTTGCGGAAAGCTTGCAGAAAACCGGGCGCAGGCAGGACGCGCGCGACGGCGATGTCGGCCTAGCGTTCCCGGACGCCGCGGGAACTGGCCCACATCAGTCAGAACAGGGTCTCCTGCATGAACGACCTGCAGAAGGATTCGCGATGGTAGTCGCTCAAACCGTGGTTCCGAATCGCCTCGATATGGCCCGGGGACGCATAGCCCTTGTTCTCGTCGAAACCGTACGCCGGGTACTCCGCCGCCTTCTCGCGCATGAGCGCGTCGCGCTCGGTCTTCGCGAGAATCGACGCCGCCGCGATCGACGCGCATTTCGCGTCGCCCTTCACGACGTTCACCTCGCGCTCGTCGACGCCCAGGGGGTTTCCGTCGAGCAGCACGACGTCAGGCACGACGCCCTGCGCCTCGATGCTCGCGATCGCCCCCGCGAACGCGCGCTTGAGCGACGCCGTCATGCCATGCGCGTCGATGTACGCCGGCTCCACGTACTCGACGGCGAAACAGCGCGCATGCTTTCGGATCTCGCCGGCGATCTGGGCGCGCTTTTCCGGCTGAATCTGCTTCGAGTCGTTGAGGCCATCGATGACGGCCCCCTCGTCGAGCACGACCGCGCCCACCGCGAGCGGCCCGGCGACCGACCCGCGCCCGACCTCGTCGAGGCCGACGATGACCGCGCCCTCTCCCGCGAGGCTGCGCTCGTACTCGTAGAGTCCCGCAAGGCGCTCTCGCTCGGCCCGCTCGGCGGCGAGGCGCTTGCGCGCACGATCGAGCGCGCGGACGACGCCTTTCCTCGTATCCGCCGCCAACGAGCGCTCGAGAGCCGCGAACTCGCTTTCGTCCGCATTCGCCAACATGGCGTTTATCTGGGGAATCGTGAGGGACATAGGAGCTCCATTACGTAAAAAAGCCCGCACGAAGCGGGCTTTTCGATGCTTGTCGAAGACTTAGCGGTACGCCTTCTCCTTGATCTTGGCAGCCTTGCCGACCTTGTCGCGGAGGTAGTACAGCTTCGCGCGGCGGACGTCGCCACGACGGACGACCTCGATCTTGTCGATCTTCGGCGAGTGAACCGGGAACGTACGCTCGACGCCGACGGAGAAGCTCACCTTGCGGACGGTGAAGGTCTCGCGGTTCGAATGACCGTGACGGCGAATCACGTCGCCCTGGAAAACCTGGATACGCTCGCGGTTACCCTCGACGATGCGATAGTGAACCTTGACGTTATCACCGACGTGGAACTCAGGGATGTCCTCTTTGAACTGCTGCTGTTCGATTGCGCGAATGATATCCATAATTCTTCCTTCTATATGCTCGTGCCAAACCGCATAACGGTACTTGTCTCTAGACGCGATTTGTTAGTATATCCCCCGAACAACTTGAGCGCAAGAACTATTGTTTCGCGACGTAAAATTCACAATATGCTGCCCTTTGCGGCCTTGCTGCCCTCGGTGCCCATGCCGCCCTTGGCGCCAACGGCCGACCGATGCGCATCTTCGACCCGCTCATATCATCGTCAAAAGCGCATAGGCGACGACGCCCGCCACCGCACTCCAGAGCAGCGACTTCGTCAGGCGCGCCACCACGATCACGACGACAGACGCCACCAACGGCGCTCCCGCAGGCCAGAAACCGGCATCGAACATGCCGGGCGTCAACAGGTCGTTCGCCACGAGCGCGGCGAAGGCGGCCGGCGGGATGTAGCCGAGCGCCTCCTCGACGCGCGGCGGCAGCTGCTTTCCCTTGAGCAGGAACAACGGCAAGACGCGGCATGCGAGGATCGTCAGGGCGCACGTGACGAACACGATCCAGAAATCTATCCAGCTCATCGGCTCCACGCTCTACGCACGCTCCCTTATCCGCGAGAAAACGAACGCGCACGCGACGCCGAACAGCGCGCCGAAGAAAATCGCGGGACCCGAAAGGCCGACGAGCTTGCACGCGAACACGCCGACGATGGCGCAGAGCGCCGCCACGACGTTCGCGACGTTGAGCTTCTGCGTCACGAGCAGGCAGATGAATATGGACGTCATGGCGAACGACGCGATGGCGAGCGGAACCCCGATCGCATTGCCGATAAGGACCCCGACGACGCACGATGCCGTCCACGACGATTGCGAGCAAAGGTTCACGAGCGTCGCTTTCGGGACGCTCCACCCCCCGCGCTCGAACTGCTGGAGGTTCACGCCGAAGCTCTCGTCGGTCACCGTCGCGGCGAACCAGAACGAAAGGCGCTTCGAAGCCCCCTCGCACCACGGCGCGAACGCGGTCGAGTACAGCATCTGGCGCGTGTTGACGAACGAGACGCTCGCGATGATCGAGGCGACCGGCGATGCCGCCAGCCACATGTTCGGGATCATGAACTGCCCAGCCCCCGAATAGAACAGGGCGCACATGAGGAAGACCTGCAACGCGTTCAGTCCGATGGACGCCGAGAGAATGCCACATGGAACGCCGATTGCGACGTATCCGAGCATGATGGGCACCGCCGCCTTGAAAGCGGCGCTTATGTCTTCCCGAGTGAACATAGTTCGCGATTATACGTCAGTTTCGCCGCGTTCCCCCGAAAGCTTTTGCGATGCCCATGCCGATTGTCGAAATGGCTGCCGCGGCTGCCGGAGCTAGCGGACCACCAGAGCCGCCAGAACTATCCTACGGGCAAATCATCCGGATCGTGCACGCCCTTCTCAGTAATAAATTTCGTCACAAAGCGCGCTGGAGTCACGTCGAAAGCCGGGTTCCACACGTCAACCCCCTCAATCGGGCGCGGGAGGACCTCAGACGCATCTCGTTGCTCGATGACTATCTCGTCCCCGCTTGCCGTCGACGCGTCGATGGTCGATACGGGGGCTGCGACGTAGAACGGGATGCCGTGTTCGCGCGCATTCACCGCGAGCCCGTACGTTCCGATCTTGTTGGCGAAGTCGCCGTTTCGCGCAATCCTGTCAGCACCGACGATCACGGCATCGACCTCCCCCTTCGCCATGAGGGCAGCTGCCATGTTGTCGCAGATCAACGTCGTGGGAATCCCCGCGCGCGAAAGCTCCCACACCGTGAGGCGCGCGCCTTGCCCGACCGGCCGCGTCTCGTCGGCGAACACGCGCGCAACCTTTCCGAGCTCCGCTGCGCGATACACGACGCCGAGCGCCGTGCCGTAGTAGCACGTCGCCAGGCTCCCCGCGTTGCAATGCGTGAGCACGCGCGCACCCGATCCGAGAAGCTCGGCGCCCCAGGCCCCCATCGTGCGGTTCGTACGCTCGTCTTCCTCCTCCATTTCGATGACGAGGGCATACAGCATTTCCGGCACGTCAGCCCATTCCGCGCCCTCCACATGCCTGCGCGCGCGATCGACGGCCCATCTCAGGTTCACCGCCGTCGGGCGCGCCTCGGCCACGCGCTCGGCCATTCCGTCGAACCCCTCGCGCGTTCCGCCGTTTCCCGCATACACCGCGAGCGCCGCCGCCCCGGCGACCCCGATTGCAGGGGCGCCGCGCACCGCGAGCGTCTTTATCGCATCCACGACCTGCATCCAGTCGCGCGTCTCCACGAAGACGAGCTCGTCCGGCAGCTTCCGCTGGTCTATGTACTCGAGCAAGACCCCTCTCTCGTCGCGCTTCAACTCGAGCGTCCGGGGGATCCCACCCATGTCGAATGTCGTTTCCATATGCACACGTCTTTCCGGTTTCCGATGCCTGCGCGCGTTTCGCTCCCGCAATCGCAGACCTGCTATATTGTACGTACGTTACACTCGTTCGGTAATCTATGTCAGGAGCGCTTGATGAACATCCACGAATCCGTCTCGGACCTCATAGGCAACACCCCGCTCGTCGAGCTTTCGCGCTACTGCCGCCTGCACGGCCTGAAGGCGCGCATCGTCGGCAAGTTCGAGGCCGTCAATCCCGCTGGGTCGGTTAAGGACCGCGTTGCCAAGGCCATGATCGAGGACGCCATCGCACGCGGAGTCATCGACGAAGACACGGTCATCATCGAGCCGACGTCGGGAAACACCGGAATCGGCCTCGCCGCTATCGCCGCCTCGCATGGGCTTCGCATGGTCATCACCATGCCCGAGAGCATGTCGGCGGAGCGGCGCGCCCTCATGAGCGCGTTCGGTGCGGAAGTCGTGCTCACCGATGCCGCCGCCGGCATGAAGGGAGCCATCGACAAAGCTGACGAACTCGCCGCCTCCTACGAGAAATCGTTCATCCCCGGCCAGTTCACGAACCCTGTGAACCCGCAAACGCACGAGCTCACGACCGGCCCGGAGATTTGGAATGACACGGACGGCGAAGTGGACGTGTTCGTGGCGGGCGTCGGCACCGGCGGAACCCTCAGCGGCGTCGGCTCCTTCCTAAAGAAGAAGAATCCCGACGTCGAGGTTGTCGCCGTCGAGCCGTCGCGCTCGCCGCTGCTCTCGGAGGGGCACGCGGGACCGCACGGGCTCGAGGGCATCGGCGCCAACTTCGTTCCCGACACGCTTGACACGAGCGTCTACGACCGCGTCGTCGCCATTACGGAAGACGAGGCGTTTGCGGCAACGCGCGAGATGGCCGCGAAGGAAGGCCTGCTCGTGGGCATCTCGTCCGGCGCTGCGGTCGCGGCCGCTACAAAGGTCGCCGAACAGCCCGGCAACGAGGGCAAGCTCATCGTCGTTCTCCTTCCCGACACAGGCGAGCGCTACCTGTCGACGGGAATCTTCGGTTAGGCGATCTGCAGCGTTCGACGAGGAGGGACGGGCATGACGGAAAACAGACAGGAACGGGTCCTCGTCGCCATGAGCGGCGGCGTCGACAGCTCGGTGGCCGCACTCGTGCTGCGAGATGCCGGCTTCGACGTGGAAGGGGTCACGCTCAAGCTCTTCGACAACGCCGACGTGTTCGACGAGCAGGAATCGACGTGCTGTTCGCTCAAAGATGCCGAGGATGCGCGCCAAGTCTGCCTCGACCTCGGGCTGAGCCATTTCGTCTACAACTTCTCGAAGACGTTCAACCACGATGTCATCGACCGCTTCTGCAACTCGTACCTTTCCGGCGAGACGCCCAACCCCTGCATCAACTGCAATCGCTACGTGAAGTTCGCGGCCCTGCAGGAACGGCGCCGCGAGCTCGGCTACGATTACGTGGCGACCGGCCACTACGCGCGGCGGTGCTACAACGCCGAAACCGGGCGCTTCGAGCTGAAACGGGCGCTCGACGACAACAAGGACCAATCCTACGTCCTGTTCCACCTCGACCAGGATACGCTCGCCCATATGGTCTTCCCGCTCGGTGATTACACGAAACCGCAGGTCCGAGCGCTCGCCGAGGAACATGGATTTGGAAACGCCCACAAGTCGGAGAGCCAAGACATCTGCTTCGTGCCAGACGGGGACTACGCGAGCTTCATCGCGAAGCGCACAAATGCCAGTTTCGAGCCGGGCGATATCGTGAACCGCGAGGGAAAGGTCCTCGGGCGCCACAGCGGGCTGATTCACTACACGGTCGGCCAACGCAAGGGAATCGGGGTGGCAGCCCCCGAACCGCTCTACGTTTTCGCCAAAGACGCGGCCTCGAACAGGCTCGTCGTCGATACGCACGCGAACACGCTGTGCAGCTCGATCGTTGTCCACGACGTGAACTTCATCGCACGCGCCGAACTGGCCGCCCCCGAGCGGTTCCTCGTGAAAACGCACTACCGCCAGACGGCGCGGCCCGCACTCGTGACGCAGACGGGCCCGGACCGCATCACCATCGAATTCGAAACGCCCCAGCGCGCCTGCGCACCCGGCCAGGCCGCAGTCGTCTACGACGGCGATAGCGTCGTCTGCGGCGGCACCATTGATTCTACGATCACGCGGTAGAGAGGCTCCGCGCTCAGCGTTCAACGCCCGAATCCTCTCAGAAGGAACCTTCGCAAGGAACGCTCGCAAGACCCTTCGCAAGAACCTTAGCATGATGGTTCGCTGGAACCTTCGCTAGAACCTTCGCATGATGGTTCGCTGGAACCTTCGGTAGAACCATCGCATGATCGTTCGCTGGAACCTTCGGTAGAACCTTCGCATCAGCGTTCGCTGGAACCTTCGTATGATCGTTAGCGTGAAAAGTGTACATATTTTCATTTTGAAAAATCACGACCTGGGATAACACGACGGCCATTTAAAAATATGTACACTTTTTCGAATGACGTTGAGCACGGTACCTACAAACATGTCGAAGAAGCACTGTTCCTCGCTAAAGAGGTGCACATTCTTCGTATCGCAGCCCGAACACTTGAGCAGCCACCGTCGCAGCTGCCGTCGCAGCTGCCGTCGCAGCCGCCGTCGCGATAGCCGAAACTGCCGTTGCAGCCACAGTTCGCCTCCGCCCCTCAGGCAGAGGAAACGACGGGGGCCCGCTTCGAAGCGGGCCCCCTTGCAAGCTATTTCAAATGGGCTTTACTTGCCGAGCGCCGCCTGCGCCGCAGCGAGACGCGCGACCGGCACGCGGTAAGGCGAGCAGGACACGTAGTTCAGGCCCACCTTGTTGAACTTCTTGATCGAGTCGGGATCGCCGCCGTGCTCGCCGCACACGCCCGTCACCAGGTCGGGGTTCGTGGCGCGGCCGCCCTTGACGGCGATGTCGATCAGCTTCACGACGCCGTCGTCGACGGTCGCGAACGGATTGACCTTCATGATGCCGAGCGCCTCGTAGTCCTTGAAGAACTTGCCCTCGACGTCGTCGCGGCTGAAGCCGAACGTCGTCTGCGTGAGGTCGTTCGTGCCAAACGAGAAGAACTCGGCCTTCTCGGCGATCTCGTCGGCCGTGACGGCAGCGCGCGGAAGCTCGATCATGGTGCCGATCTCGATGAAGGACAAATCGACGCCGTCGCGCTCCTCGACCTCGTGGATGGCCTTCTCGGCTTCCTCGCGGACGTAGATGAGCTCGTTTTCCATGGATACGAGCGGAATCATGACCTCGGGTTTCGGGTCGAAACCTTCCTTGATCAGCTTCGCCGTGGCGGTGGCGATGGCACGGACCTGCATTGCGGAAAGGCCCGGCATCACGATGCCCAGACGGCAGCCGCGCAGGCCGAGCATCGGGTTCATCTCGGCCATGCCGTCGGCAGCGGCGAGCAGCTTCTTGGTCTCGGCGCACTCCTCGCCCTTCGCCTCGGCGACGGCAACCTCGATGGCGAGGTCGCGCGGGGCGGGCAGGAACTCGTGCAGCGGCGGGTCGAGCAGGCGGATGATGACGGGCAGGCCGTCCATGGCCTTCAGCATCTCGTAGTAGTCGCCCTGCTGGGCCTCGTAGAGCTTGTCGAGTGCGGCCGTGTATTCATCGCCGCCCTTCTCCGCGAGGATCATGTCGGCGACGATCTGCTTGCGGTCGCCGAGGAACATGTGCTCGGTGCGGCACAG
>CAMOUE010000044.1 GCA_946626265.1 uncultured Eggerthellaceae bacterium
CGCATTTTGAATGCACGACCCGAAACACAGCCCTGGACCGCCATCAAGCCGCCATCAAGCCGCTATTAAAACAGCCGATGAAAACAAAAAAGTCGCCGAAGCGACTTGTGTGTTTAGCTGGCGCGCCCTGTAGGATTCGAACCTACGACGCCCTGATTCGTAGTCAGGTCCTCTATCCAGCTGAGGTAAGGGCGCGCTTAAAGCAGCTCGATTATTCAACCACTCCGCCATCGACGTGTCAACGGTTTTTTTGCACGCGCTCACGGAATGCACAAGTTTCGCATCACATCGCACCGACACCGGCATAGGCTGTTTCGCGCGCGTTCGCTTCGGCTGCCCTGCATCCGTTCAACAACCCCGCGCGACTTTCCCGCAGTTTGTGGAGTGTCTCCCGCATCAAACGCCACTTGGCTACCCGCATGCTAGGATTAACGGACGTTTCAATCGAAAGGGCACCACATGGCTGAGAAGAAGCAATTCGAGCTCTACGACCGATTCATGACGATCAACGAAGTCGACCCCTCGTTCTACGAGCGCTTCGACGTTAAGCGGGGCCTGCGCAACGCCGACGGCTCGGGCGTGCTCGCCGGAGTCACGAACATCGCCAACGTGCACGGTTACGTAATCTCCGACGACGTGAAAGTCGCCGACGAGGGCTGCCTGCGCTACCGCGGCTACGACCTGTACGACCTGCTGGGAGACGACGATAGGCGTTTCCGCTACGAGGAGATCGTCTACCTGCTCCTCCTCGGACACCTGCCGAACCACGAGCAGCTCGACGAGTTCATCGAGGCCATCGACGCCCAGCGCGAGCTTCCCGACGGATTCACCTCGTCGCTCATCATGCGCAACGTGTCCCCCGACCTCATGAACCTCATGGCGCAGTCGATCCTGCTTCTCTATGCATACGACCTCGAGGCCGAGCGACGCACGTTCCAACACGAAATCGAAACGGCCATCTCGATCATCTCCCGCCTGCCGCGCATCATGGTGCTCGCCTACTACGCGAAACAGGCCCGATTCAACCACGGCAGCCTGATCATGCACCACTTCACGCCCGGCGAATCGACTGCAGAGACGATCCTTTCGATGCTGAGGCCCGACCGCAGCTACACCGCCGACGAGGCCCGCATGCTCGACATCATGCTCTGCCTCCACGCGGAGCACGGCGGCGGCAACAACTCGACGTTCACCACCCGCGTGCTCTCGTCGGCCGACACCGACCCCTATTCCACGTACGCGGCGGCAATCGGATCGCTCAAGGGCAGTCGTCACGGCGGCGCAAACCACAAAGTCCGCGCGATGCAAGCCGAGGCGAAGCAGGTCATCTCAAATTGGGAAAACGACGACGAAATCGCCGACTACCTCACGAAAATCGTCAAGAAGGAAGCGTACGACCACTCCGGGCTCATCTACGGCATGGGGCACGCCGTGTACACGAAATCCGACCCGCGCGCCGTCATATTGAAGCACTTCGCAACGCAGCTCGCCGAAGGCACCGAATACGAACGCGAGTTCAAGCTCCTCGAGTCCATCGAGCGCATCTCCCCCCAGATTTTGCGCGACGTGAAGGGAACGAAAAAAGACGTTTGCGCGAACGTGGACATGTACTCTGGCTTCGTCTACGCGATGCTCGGCATACCCGAGGACATGTTCACGCCACTGTTCGCATGCTCGCGCATAGCGGGCTGGGCAGCTCACCGCTTCGAGGAAATCGTTTCGGGCAAGCGCATCATCCGCCCCGCTTACAAGGCGACCTTCTCGGGCGTGCGCGAATACGTCAACATAGACGAGCGCTAGAAGGCACGGTAGCGTCCGGCCCAGGCTTGGCGAACCGCCGTAAAAGCGCGGCAGCAATTGGCCCAGGCTTGGCGAACCGCCGCTACAGCCCGAGCACCTGCATGACGAGCAACGCCGCGGTCAGCACGGTCACGATCGCAACGGTCAGCCAGATGAGCGCACGGGACACGCGCCCGAGCCGATACGCCCCCATAATGTGCTTGTCCGCCGCGATGAGCGCCATGAACACGAGAAGCACGGGCAGCACGATGCCGTTGGTGAACTGCGCCGTCAGCATGACCCCCATCAAATCGACGTTCGGAATGAGCACGACGATGGCGGAAAAGGCGATGACGAACGTGAATATGCCTTTGAAAATGGGTGCCTCGCGCCACGAGAACGACACGCCCGCCTCCCAGCCGAACGCCTCGCACACGACGAACGACGTGGTGAGCGGCAAGACGCAGGCCGCCAAGAACGACGCCGCGATCAGGCCGACCGCGAACAGCGCCTCGGCATAGGGCCCTGCAATGGGGGCGAGGGCGCGGGCCGCGTCGGCGGCCGAGTCGATTTCAACGCCGACAGGGTAAAGGACGGTCCCGGTTGTCACGATGATGAACCACGCCACAACGCACGCCGCCACCGTGCCCGAGACCACGTCGACTCGCTGCGCAAAGAAGTCCTTCGGCGAAAGGCCTTTCTCGACCACATTGCTCTGCTCGAAGAACATCATCCACGGAGCGATGGTCGTGCCGATCATCGCGATGACGAGCGACACGAAACTCTGGTCGGCCAGCACGTGCGGCCTGGCCGTGGAATAGAGCGTCTCCCCCCAATTGGGCCCCGCCATGACGGCGGCCACTATGTAAGTGACGAACACGAGCGAAAGGACGAGGAACACCTTCTCGACGCGCTTGTAGCTTCCGCCAACGATGAGCAGCCACACTGCGACGGCGGCAACGGGAACCGAGAGGTACTTCGACACTCCGAACATCTCCATTCCCGACGCGATGCCCGCAAACTCGGAGAACGTGGTTGCGATGTTACCGATGAGCAGGGCGGTCATCGCAAGCGCCGTCAGACGGATGCCGAAGCGCTCCCGAATGAGCGCCGCGAACCCCTTTCCCGTGACCGCGCCCATACGCGACGCCGTCATTTCGACGACGACCAGGAGCACGCACATGACGGGGATGACCCACAACGTGGCGTAGCCGAACTTCGCGCCAACAGTCGAATAGGTCGAAATGCCTCCGGCGTCGTTGCCCGCCATCGCCGTCACGATGCCGGGGCCGAGCGCCGCGAGCGCTATGAGCAGCTTGCTCTTGCCGGATTCTTCTTCGCTCATCGCAACACCTGCACGAGCACGAGCGTGTACAAGACGAGGAACAGTACCGCGACGAGCGCGAAACCGGCGTACCTCAGCCAGTTGGCGCGCGTGGTCTCGAGCGTTTTGTCGTCTTCGATGGCGTCCCACGCGTCGTCGACGGTGATGATGCCCAGCAAGACCCCCGCCTCGTCGACGACGGGCATCGCCGTGAGCTCGTATTTGAAAATGTCGGCGACCACGTCGTCTTCCTCCACGTCGGGCGTGACGCTGATCACCTCGTCGTACATTATGTCGCCCATGAGCGCATCGTCTTCGTTCAGCACGATCGTCCGCATCGACGCGACGCCGACCAGACGCTTGTCGTCGTCGAGCACGTAGACGTAGTGCACCGACGGCGCATCCTCGGGCATGCCGCGCAGCGTCTCGATGGCGCTTCTGACGGTATCGCCCGTTCTCACGGCGACGAACTGGGTCGTCATCATGCCGCCCGCCGTACCGTCCTTGTAGCCGAGGAGCCGACGTATGCTGACGGCGTCGCGGCCCATGAGGCGCAGCAGCGTCTCGGCCTTTTCCCGGTCGAGGCCACGCACGATATCGGCGGCGTCGTCCGGGTCCATATCGCCGAGAAGGTCGGCAGCCCGCTCTTCGTCGAGGTCCTCGATGAAATCCGCCTGGATCTCGTCCTCCATTTCGGCGACGGCATCGGACGCCTGGTCGCCGTCGAGATGCTTGAACACTTCGGCGCGCTTGGCGGGATCGAGCTGCTCGAGAATGTCGGCAACGTCGGCGGGATGCAGCTCGTCGAGGCGCTTGTGGGTAACCGAGAGCTGCACGTCCGACAAGTCGCGGTCGAGCAGGTCCATGTAGTTCCATGCGATGATGCGCTCGTCGATGCGCCGCCCGAACAGCTTCGATATTGCAAGCGTCGCGTTCTCCACCCAGGGGGCGAGGCCGCGCAAGATGCCTCGTATGCCCACTTCAGCGCCGAGCAGGCGCAGCTGGGTACCTGATTCCGACAGCTTGAGGTCGTTCACGCGCACGACCTTGAGCCCCTGCGTGTCGACGATTTGCTTGTTGAGCAAATCGCGTGCGAGCAGGACTTCTTCGGGTTGAAGGTAGCTGAACCTGATGTCAGGGGCCTCGACGGCGAGCGTGATGCCGTTTTCCTCGATGTCGTCAAACGAGCCGACGTACTTGCGCCACGAGATCATGAACGGCACGTTGCCCGGCCCCTTGAACGCCAGGCTCGTGATGCGCGGAAACACCTCTCCCGTGGAAATGGCGAGGTCGGATATGACGCCGAGCTCCTCGCCTGCTGCATCGCGGACGGGTTTTCCCATCATTTGCGAAAGGTATATCATGTTCTTCCCCTATCAGAGAATAGCGGCCGCCCATCCAGCCGCCGCAGGGGAAGCTGGAAGGCTAGCAACTGTGAGGTTTCGATCTTCGAACCTTCAAGCTCGTCCTTCCATCGTGTTTACCAACTGCGAAAACGATACCAGAAAACACCTCTCGTGGCCAGAACGCCATGCTGTCGGAAAGCAACGTGCGCCAACGCGCGCCCGGAACGCCGCGCGTCACCTGAAAACAACGGCGGAGGCCACCCGATGGTGACCCCCGCCGTCAATTGCTTCCCGAAACGCTTCTCGCGCAATCCTAGCTAGCGCGGAGCTTTTCGACCTCGCGCTCGAGCGCGCTCGCGATGACCTCGTCTGCCGATTCGCCGTTTGCGCTCATGTCGAGCAGGTCCTGGACGGAAATCGTGCCGAGATAGCTGTCGAGGCTCTCCGTCACCGCCAGGCACAGATTGCGAACAACCGCCGCGTTCTTGCTCGCCGCGCGCCCTTTCTTCATAGGTTGACGCACGTGCTTCAGATCGCTGTCGAACGCATCGAGGATATCGCCGACGGTGATGTCGGAGGCAGGGCGGGCCAAAACGTAGCCGCCGTTCTTGCCGGGACGCGCCTTGATGATGCCCGCGTTGCGCAGGCGGAGCGCCAACTGAATAAGGTAGTCGCGCGGAACTGCCATTTCCTCGGAGATCTCGCGCGAAGAGCAGGTGTCCCCTTTTATCGCCAAATACATCACGGCGCGTACGCCGTAATCCACCGATGCCTTCAACTTCATGTTCACTCACTTCCAATAACGCAGGCCAAACTTCGCCTGTCAGAACTCAGCTATCAGCATCGGCATGACCAGCTTTGCCGCGCCAATAATTGACGTTTTGGCACGATTGGCCATGGAGTTGACAACTGCTGCATTGATATTGTGTCCCTCAAAGCAATTTCAGGCAAGCCCCTAATTCGAATCTTATTTGACGAGCACAATTGTTGGGACATGAACATGCTGGTCGTGCGCATGGACGTGCTTGCGAATCGCAGCATTGCCGCGCCACCGCAACCGCAGGCATGGCGTCCGCCGCCGCCCGGACATCGCTCTCACCTTCGTACAGTTTGTCGCAACGCGCGACAAACGTGTCGTATATAATATGGAAATCATTGACAAGCAGGCATGATAGAGGCGCGGCCTTCATCAGTAACCAACGCATGGGCAAGCGGACGCACGCAGACCATGAACCCGGAAAGGTGCATTGGCGAAAGGGGATGCCGCCGAAGAACGCCATCGGTTTCCGCAGGTGGCGCATCTGGGGTGCAGGACAACATCCTGCACACTGCCGCTCGCAAGGTGGAGAGCTATCATGGCCCATGCGACCGCTTGACGCCCCAAGCGGACTCGACAGGCCATGAAAGACCATGGCCTGCACGACCGTTAGGGGGATGTTCATATGGAATTCGTTGGAACGTTCTGGGCGCTTGTTCCGCCGATCGTCGCGATCGTGCTTGCGCTCATTACGAAGGAGACGTACAGCTCGCTGTTCGTCGGTATTCTGGTCGGCGCGCTCCTGCTCGCCCAGTTCAACCCGGTTGACACGCTCAACTATCTCATTCTCGGCGAAATCGGCGAAGGCGAGGACGCCATGGGGGTCGGCTTCATCAACGCCATTTCGGATCCCTGGAACGCCGGCATCTTCGTCTTCCTCGTCATGCTCGGCATTATGGTCGCGCTCGTGAATGCGGCGGGCGGCTCTGCGGCGTTCGGGCGCTGGGCGGCGCAACACATCAAGTCGCGCGTGGGCGCCCAGCTCGCCACGTTCCTGCTCGGCGTGCTCATCTTCATCGACGACTACTTCAACTGCCTCACCGTCGGCGCCGTCATGCGCCCCGTCACTGACGCCGAGCGCGTTTCGCGCGCGAAGCTGTCGTACATCATCGACGCTACCGCTGCGCCGATCTGCATGATCGCCCCGATTTCCTCGTGGGCTGCCGCCGTTTCGTCCACGGCCGACGGCATTGACGGCGTGTCGGGAATCCAGCTGTTCATCCAGGCGATTCCGTTCAACTTCTACTCGCTTCTGACAATCGTGTTCCTCGTCGCGCTCATCATCATGGGCTTCGACTACGGCCCCATGGCCAAAGCCGAGATGGAGGCGTACCACTCCGGCGAGCTCGGATCGCTCGGCAGCGAGGAGCCCGTCGAGAAGCCTAACGCCTCGCTGCTCGACTTGCTGCTTCCCATCGTCCTGCTCATCATCTGCTGCGTTATCGGCATGCTGTACGTCGGCGGGTTCTGGGATCCCGAGTCAGAAGTGTACATGGACCTGTCGGGCGCATTCGGCAACACCGATGCCTCGGTCGGCCTGCCGTGGGGCTCCGTAATCGCCTTGCTCGTTACGTTCATCTACCTGCTCATTCGCCGCGTCGTCACCTTCAAGGAGGCAACCGACTGCTTCGTGAGCGGCTTCAAGGCCATGGTCCCCGCAATGCTCATCCTCACGTTCGCCCTGACGCTCAAGCTCGCAACTTCCGCTCTCGGCGCCGACATCTTCGTGCATGACGCGCTCGAGGGCTCTGCCGAAGGCCTGTACATGATGCTTCCCGCGATCATCTTCCTCGTCGCCCTTGGCCTCGCGTTTGCGACGGGGACGAGCTGGGGCACGTTCGGCATCCTCATTCCGATTGTCGTCGCCGTGTTCGACCCGACCTCCACGCTTATGACCATCGGCATCTCCGCGTGCCTCGCTGGCGCCGTGTGCGGCGACCACATCTCGCCGATTTCCGACACGACGGTCATGGCGTCGGCCGGCGCGAACGTGAACCACATCGAGCACGTCTCGACCCAGATTCCCTACGCGCTCACGGTTGCCGCGATTTCCTTCGTCTGCTTCATAATCGCAGGCTTCGTCCAGAACGCGTTCATCTGCCTCGCAATCGGGGCCGTTCTCGTCATCGGAGCGCTCATCGTCTTGCGCAACACCGTCGGCAAGAAGATCGCCGACTAGCAGGGACCTATCGGCAGGCGTCGATGTCGGACCCCGACGCCTGCAAGTAACGCCGGCTGCCGGCATCTGCCGCGAGCCGCCTGGTTGTCGCCGGGCGGCTCGCGCCGCCTCTGCGGCCTCTTGCCGCTCCGTCTTTCCTGTGCTACAGCGCAAATACAGCGCACTTCGGGCATATCCTACCATCGCCGCCCACGAGCGAGAGCGCACTTCTTGTATATAATGCCACACTCATAAACTCGCGGCATAATATCGAGGATGTGCGCTGTGGCCTGGCAGGATATGCCCGAAGAACGGGCGCACTTCGGGCATATCCTGCCATTTTGCCTCCGCGCACAACGCACATCCTCGATATTATGCCGCGAAAGCAACGGCATGTCTGAATATCGGAGAAGTGCATTATCTTATCTGTGGACATATCGCGGCAGGAACGCGCTTGGCGACCCGACGGACATATCGCGGCAGGAACGCGCTTGGCGACCCGACGGACGATCCGCGGCCGCTCGCCACATGCCCGACGGACGATCCGCGGCCGCTCGCGGTGGCCACGACATCCGCATCCTATCGGCCCGCGCCGCGCAACCCGAACCGCATTCGGGCAGACCGCCACATGTCACGAGCCCGCCGGGACAACGCCCGGCGGGCTTCGCAAGCCTTCTGACTATTCGCGCCTCCCCTTCACGGGAATGGCTATCTCGTCGGCGGCTGCTCCCTCGATGCCCTTGCCCTTGGTCTCGGCTGAAATCTCCTGGCCAGCTGTCGCGGCCTCGAAGGCGAGGTCGCCGGCGCCCTTCGGCGACGGAGGATTGATTTCAAACGGCACGCTCGGGGTGAACAGGCTCACGACGGGCACGATGACTATCGAAAGAATCATGGCCAACGCGCCGGCGTTGATGGGCGAAGCGATCCACGGCGCACCTACGAACCCGGAGATCATGTTGCCGGTCGTAAGCCCCACGCCCACGATGAAGCTGACCCACACGGACGCCTTCGACACCTTGCCGGAGTACAGGCCCCACAAAAACGGGCCGAGGAAAGCGCCGGCAAGCGCGCCCCACGAGATACCCATGAGCTGGGCAATGAACGGCAGCGAGCCCTGCACCTGAATGATGCCGATACCGGCAGACAGCGCGATGAATACGACGAGCAGCACACGCATCCAGGTAATTTGCTGCTTCTCGCTCATGTTCTTCACGATATTGCCCTTGATGAGATCGAGGGTGAGCGTCGAAGACGACGTCAACACGAGCGACGAGAGGGTCGACATCGAAGCCGAAAGGACCATCACCACGAGCACGCCGAGCAAGATGTCCGGGATGTTCGACACGAGAGCCGGCATGATCGAGTCGTAGACGATTGCGCCGGTCTTCGGGTTGTACTCGATGAACTGCGATGCTGCCGGGTTCTCGATTGCCAGGCGCCCGAAACCGCCCAGGAAGTAGCTACCGCCCGCAATGATGAACGCGAACACGGTCGAGATGATGGCGCCCTGCTTGACGGCCGGGCCGCTCTTGATCGCGTAGAACTTCTGAACCATCTGCGGCAAGCCCCACGTACCCAGCGAGGTGAGCACCACGACGCCGAGCAGGTTGAACAGATCGGGGCCGAAGAAGCTCGTGTAAGCACCCTGCATCGCCGTGCCCTCTGCTTGGATTTGCGACAGCGATACCACTGCCTCCGAGAATCCACCGTATCCGTTGAGCACGGCCCAGATGACTGCGACGATGCCGATGAGCATGACGCATCCTTGGATGAAGTCGTTCATGACCGTTGCCATGTAACCGCCGAGGACGACGTACACGCAGGTCACGAGCGCCATGAAGATGATGCAGTACTCGTACGGCACGTTGATGCCGAACGCGATGACGATCAGGCGCGACAAGCCGTTGTACACCGATGCCGTGTATGGAATGAGAAACACGAATATGATCGCCGCAGCCGCGATGCGCAGCGCCTGGGAGTTGTAACGCTTTCCGAAGAACTCGGGCATCGTCGTCGCCTTCAGGCGATGGGTCATCTCACGCGCACGGGGGCCGAGCACCCACCAGGCCAGAAGCGACCCCAAAATCGCATTGCCGATGCCTGCCCATGTGGCGGACAGGCCGTAGCGGTACCCGAACTGCCCTGCGTATCCGACGAATATTACGGCCGAGAAGTAGCTCGTGCCGTAGGCGAACGCCGAAAGCCAAGGACCGACGTTCCTTCCACCGAGGACGAATCCGTCCACGCTCGACGCAGAACGGCGGGCATACACGCCAACGCCGATCGCGATGGCGACAAACAGGATGAGAACGAGTATTTTCCAGATCATTGCGATTCCAATCTACTTTGAGAGGCAACGCGCCTTAGGCAATTAGATTCCAGACGAGCATACGCCGGACGGCACCGGCACGCAGGCGCTCCCCGCGCCTGATACAAGTTCGCACACGACCTTCTGCGGGCAACAAAAAAAGCACCCGTGAAACCCGTGTGCTAGCAGTATCGATAATAATAGATTGCGGTGAAGGAGTCGTTGCGGCGGGACATGGGCGTTTCGCGCGTGAGCAAATCAGCGCACGCCGGCGTACACTGCATGGCGAGCACCTCGCTCATGACGGCGCGCTTGCGCGATCCCGTAAACTCGATATGTCCAAACGCCGAAAGCATGAGAAAACTTTACCACAATAGAGAAGGCGCGCAAGGGCAATATGCAAAAGCTTTTTGGCGTAACCGCCCTTTAACAATCGAACCCGGCGATCGGTCCCAGAGCTCGGGCCCCGCGGCCTTCGCAGCCCTCACAACCCTCTATACTGTCCACATGGATGTTTACGATTTCGACGGGACGCTCTACCGGGGCGACTCGACGGCAGATTTCCTGAGGCATTGCATACGGCGTCACCCTCGCGCGGCGCTCACGTTGCCCTTAACGGGAATCGCCGCCGTCGCCTGCTTCGGCATGCGCGTCATAGACAAGACGAGGTTCAAAGGCGTGCTCTACCGGCTTTTGCGGTACGTCCCGGCCATCGATGAGGAAATCGCACGTTTCTGGCGCGCCAACGAAGAGAGGATCGCCGGCCCCTGCCGCCCGAGGCCCGGCGACGTCGTCATTTCCGCCTCCCCCGAATTCCTGCTGCGCGGCGTCTGCGAAAAGCGGGGGCTCATCCTGATCGCCTCCCAGGTCGATCCAGTCACCGGCCTCGTGCTAGGCCCCAACTGCTCGAACGACGAGAAGACGGCGCGCTTCCGCTCCGCTTTCCCGGGGGCCGAAATCGAGCGCTTCTATTCCGATTCGCACGATGACGACCCCCTGGCAAGCATCGCGAAGCAAGCCTACTTCGTCCGTGGCGACGAGCTCGTTCCCTGGGAGCGGGCCCTGTAAGGCAACCGCCGGCTAGTAACGGTTGTCGAATATGCGACGCGTCTTCTTCTCGGACCGCGGCAGCTCGCCCATGGCAACGCCCTTGGCAACCGGCGTCATGTTCAGCTTCGCCTTGAACAGCGCCTGCATCTGCTGCTCGACGGCTTCCTTGTCCTCGCCTGTCGCGGCGGTCTCGAAGAACACCGTCATGATGTCGCGGCCGTTCATGTGGTCGATCATGACCTGGTATTCGCTCGATGCGCCGTCGGTGAACGCGATGATCTCCTCGATTTGGGCGGGGAACATGTTGACGCCCTTCACCTTGACCATGTCGTCGGTACGGCCGGTGATGATGTCGATGCGCGGATGCTCGTGATGCCCGCAGGCGCATTCGCCCGGCACGAAACGCGACAGGTCGTGCGTGCGGAAGCGGATGAGCGGCGCACCTTCCTTCTGGAGCGTGGTCAGCACGATCTCGCCCTCTTCGCCATCGGGTAGGATCTCGCCCGTATCGGGGTCAACGATCTCGACGTAGATGTAATCGCTCCAAATGTGCATGGCGCTGTCGGCCTGGCAGTTGATGCCGATGCCCGGGCCGTAGATTTCGGTCAGGCCATAGATGTCGTACAGCTCGACGCCGAGCTCGTCGGCGATGCGGGCGCGCATCTTCTCGCCCCAACGCTCGGAACCGATGACGCCCTTGCGCAACTTGATCTTGTCCTTGATTCCACGCTTGGCGATCTCCTCCGCCAAGAGCAGCGCATAGCTCGACGTCGCGCACAGCACGGTGGATTCCATGTCCATCATGAACTGCAGCTGCTTGTCGGTGTTGCCCGGCCCCATGGGAATCGCCATGGCCCCAAGCAGCTCGGCACCCAACTGGAAGCCAATGCCCGCCGTCCACAGGCCGTAACCCGGCGTGATGTGGATGCGGTCCGACGGCGTGATCCCCGCGTACTCGTAGCAACGCGCGAACTGGACCGCCCAGTCC
Source organism: uncultured Eggerthellaceae bacterium (assembly GCA_946626265.1). Classification (GTDB taxonomy): domain Bacteria; phylum Actinomycetota; class Coriobacteriia; order Coriobacteriales; family Eggerthellaceae; genus UBA9715. The sequence goes on from CAMOUE010000044.1 coordinate 11,771, forward strand.
TCCACGTCCTTCTTGGTGTAAGGGATGATGACCGGCGTGCCGGTCGTTCCCGACGACGAGTGGATGCGGACGATTTTCTCGGGCGGCACGGCGGCGATTCCGAGCGGGTATGCCTCGCGCAGGTCGCCCTTGTCGGTGAAGGGGAGTTTCTCGAAGTCTGCCTGCGATTTGACGTCGCCCAAGTCGATGTCTGCGAACTTCTTCGCATAGAACGGCGAGCGTTCTTTCAGGGTGGCGAACTGCTTCGTGATGGCTTCGAACTGTGCGGGTTGCATCTGCATGATGGCCTTCTTTCTATTTGCGGCGCCCGAGCGCGCGCATGCAATGACTGATTTGACGAAGTGGAGAGGTGGGATTGCTTCAAGCCTTTGCGAGCGAAGCGTCCCAGATGAAGATAAGCCTCAAGCTCGCGCGAGTCTTGAAGCTAGAGCCATCGCCCAGCCGTGGCCGCGGCGATGAAGGTGTTGTCGTTTGCAACCTCCATGGGTGCCATTGTAGCACGCATTTTGCGACCAAAACGTACGAGTTATCTCGACGGCCGGAATCGGGCAATCGGACTCGCAAGCCGAACCCGGCAATCGGCCCCGGCTATCGGACCCGGCTATCGGGCACGGCAATCGAACCCGGCTATCGGGCACGGCAATCGGGCCCGACTATCGGGCCCGACTATCGGACCCATCCCGCGTGGGTTATCAACCTATAATTCGATTTTTCAAACGGGCGTGAAGAGGTGGGGCGCCAGGGCCCGAAGGGCCTGCTTGCACCCATGACCCTCGACGCGCTTCTTCTCGTAGCGGCTCCGCGATTGCTCGCCATGCATCAACGCAGACTGCTTGAGCTTCCTAGGCGAGACGCACGCAACATCAACCCCCCGCTCTTCGTTGCCGTCGCCACGAGCCCTCCGAACGTTCCGGACCGGTCGACCGTGACAGGCGTCCGGCCAATCGCGCTCGACGGCGCGGTTCCCCACCCGACGCCGCTTCCCCGCCCAACAGCGCGCGTCTTTCGCCCGACGGCGTCCGCCCCGTCCGACGGCGTCTGCCTCGCCCGACGGCGCACTTCCCCGGTATTCCGCCGCGGCCGCCGGCCGGGGTCGGCGCACTTCCCCGGTATCCCGCCACCCCGATGTTTTCGCGGCATAATATCGGGGAAGTGCGCCGTCCGCGGACGGCGGATGGCAGGATATGCGGGAAGTGCGGGC
>CAMOUE010000045.1 GCA_946626265.1 uncultured Eggerthellaceae bacterium
GTAGAAGTCCTTCGTCTCCTGCTCGATGTTGACGTCTTCGAACTTGTCGGGGTTGAACTTCTTGGCGGCCCAGAGCACCTGGAGGGCCTCCTCGCCGGAGTAGCGGTCCCAGGAGAATACGCCGTTCGGGTTGGCGTAGACCGCACCGTTCTTGACGGCGGTGATGCCGCTCCAGGCCTCGTCGGCCTTCAGCTGTTCGACGGCGCTCGCAGCGCCGACGCCCATGATGATGACCTCGGGGTCAGCCGCGACGATTTCCTCCATCGTGACCTCGATAAGGTTGCCCTCGCTCTCCAGTGCGTTGACGCCGCCAGCGAGCTTGATCCACTCGTCGACGATGCACTTCCTGCCGTCGACCTTCGTGAAGGAATCGGAGCTGGCGATGTGCAGGACCTTGACGCGATCCTCTTCCTTGATGTCCTTCATGCGCTCCTCGACGAGGGCGATATTCGCATCGAGCAGGTCCTGCCACTCCTTGGCGATCTCCTCGGCATCCGAACCGAGGACCTGGGCGGTGATCTTGACGTCCTCGCGCAGGCCATCGTAGTCTTGGAACGCCACGTTGACGGTGGCGAGGCCCTGCTGCCGTGCCGTTGCGGTCACGTCGCCGTCGGAGGCGAAGACGACGTCGGGCTGAAGGCTGAGCGCTTCCTCGTAGTTCACCTCGCCGGCGCCAGTGCCGACGACAAGCGCTTCGACCTCGGACAGGCGCGGGTAGATGATGTTGGGCCACGGGCGCTTCTTGAAGACCTCGGTCGTGCCCACCAGCTTGTCGGCGGCGCCGAGCATCATGATGACCTGGTTGTGCGCATGCCACAGGTCGACGATCTTGTTGATTTCCGTGGGAACCTCGACGGCGTCGCCCTTGATGTCCTTGATAGTCTGGGTGGCACCTGCGCTTGCTGCCGCGGAAGCGGAGCTTGCCGACGCGCTTGCCGATGCGCTTGCCGATGTGCTCGCGCTGGCTGCCGAAGCAGATGCAGACGTGGCGGATCCCGATCCGCTCGAGCAACCGGCGAGTCCGGCGACCAGAGCTGCCGCCGCGGCACCGGAGCCGACCTTCACAAACTGACGTCTAGAGATCCCATCGTGGACTGACATATTCTCCTCCTATTGCGCCGACGTGCTTCGGCTCAGCGTCCGATTCATGCATCAAACTCGGATTATCAAATAATATGAAAACAAGAATATATTTTCAAGCGAATATTTTAATACTAGAATATAGCACTGATAAATGGTCATCTATGAGCATCCGAGACGAGCGGAGGGTCCATGATAAAGGACGGCAAGAAACGGTTCTCGGCCGAAGACGAGACGGTCGAGGGCAAGAAGCAGGTCCTCCTGAGCGTCATCCTCATCGGATGCGCCATCGTTGTCGTCGTTCTAGCGGTTGCATCGCTGTGCATTGGGCGCTACTCCGTCGATGTTCAGACGACGCTTGCGATTCTTGCATCGCCGCTCACGCATGCCGACGCATCTTGGACGGTGAACGATTACAACGTGATCATGAACATTCGCCTGCCGCGCGTGCTCGCCGCGTTCCTCGTCGGCGCGGCGCTCGCCCTCTCGGGCGCGTCGTATCAGGGCGTGTTCCAAAATCCACTCGTTTCACCAGATATCCTGGGTGTTTCGTACGGAGCCTGCGTGGGCGCCGCCTTGTCGATCCTGTTGTACATGAACACGTGGCAGACCCAGATCTTCGCGTTCATCGGTGGTTTGATCACCGTGTTCGTGACCGTGTCGATTCCGAAGCTGATGCATCGGCACACCAACGTCATGATGGTGCTCTCGGGCATCATCGTCGGCGGGTTCATGTCGTCGATTCTCGGCTTGATGAAGTACGTTGCCGATCCCGACACCCAGCTCGCCGAGATCACGTATTGGCAGCTGGGTTCAATCGCGAAGGTGAATTTCGACACGCTGCTCTACACGGCGCCCGTGATGATCGTCGCGGCCATCGTGCTCGTGGCGATGCGGTGGCGGCTCAACCTCATCTCGCTCGGGGAGGAGGAGGCCCGCTCGCTTGGCGTCGACTTGAAGCGCGAACGCGGCGTTATCATCGTCGCGGCGACCGTGCTCACGGCGAGCGCCGTGTCGGTTGCCGGCACCATCGGCTGGGTGGGCCTGATAATCCCGCACGTGACGAGGCGCATCGTGGGGTCGGACAACAAGCGGCTCATTCCCACTGTCATCCTCGTCGCGGCGGCGTTCATGCTGCTCGTCGACCTGTTCGCGCGCAACATATCGGGCTACGAGATACCGCTCGGCATCTTGACCGGCTTGGTCGGCGCGCCGATATTCGGCTACATTCTCGTGAAGCAGCGCGATGTCGATTAGGTTGCAAACAATGCGTCGTCGTTTCGGAGGGGTCGTCCCACAACAGTGTTGTCCCATTCGCGTCTTGGCAAGGGAGCGTGGCACATGGCATCGTTGCTAGAGGTCAAGGATCTGGCGTTTCATTATATGCACGGCGTTGACGTGTTTCGCGGCGTGTCGTTCGCGGTCGAGAAGGGGCAGATGTTCACACTGCTCGGGCCGAACGGTGCGGGGAAATCGACGCTTTTGAACTGCCTCGCCGGTCTGGCGGCGCCGTCCGAGGGATACGTGAAGCTGAACGGCGAGGATGTCGGGCGCTTTTCCGCCCGCGCGCTCGCGAAGCACATCGGTTACGTTCGCCAGCACATCAGCGTGACGTATGGTTATACGGTTCGAGAGTACCTGGTCATGGGCGCGGCTCCCCGGATCGGCATGTTCTCGACTCCCAAGCAGGAAGACTACGAGCGCGTCGAGGAGGCTATCGCCGATTTGAGCTTGCAGAAGCTGGCCGACCGGGCCGTGTCGAACCTGTCGGGCGGCGAGCGCCAGCGAGTGGCCATCGCGCGGGCGATCGTGCAGAATCCGGAGATCATCTTGTTTGACGAGCCCACGAGCGCGCTCGACTATGGCAACCAGATTCGCGTCATGCGCACGATGAAGGAGCTGACCGAGCGGGGCTACACCGTCATCATGACCACGCACAACCCCGATCAGCCCATTCTCCTGGGTGGTCAGGTGGCAATGCTGAAAGCCGACGGTACGCTCGCCGTGGGCGACGCCGACTCGACGCTCACGAGCGAGCGGCTCAGCGAGCTGTACGGCACCGAGCTCCATCTCGTGTTCGTCGACGAGGTGGACCGCGTCGCTTGTGTGTCGAGCAAGCTGTGATTGCGGGTGTCGGCGGGCGCTGGGGCGTCAGCGGGCGCTGGTGGGCGCTGGGGCGTCGGCGGGCGCTGGCGGGTGTCGCAAGCGCCTTTGCAGAAGTGTTGGCTGGAAAAACGCCCTTGTCTACTGAAATCTGCTGCATATTCGCACTTGTATATGTATACAAGCCGCGATTTGCAGCAATTTCTTGTATACAAGGGCTAAAAATTGCAAATACTTTTGGTCGTAATTCCGCCCGCCCGGCTGCCCAGCGGCCCATTGGTCCGTGCCCGCCTAGCGGCCCATCGGCCCGCCTGCCCATCGGCCCGCCTGCCCAGCGGCCCAGCGCCCGGCGACCAGGCGCACCTGCCAGCGCGTCAGAGCGCGCTCATCCGCACGCTCATGTCGAGCGGCTTGGCGGAGAACGGCGCGGTTGTGGCGAGGCCGTCGACGCCGGTGGCGGCGTAGGCGGCTGCGTTGCCCGGGTTGACGCCGCCGGCGGCGATGAGCGTCACCCGCGGGTCGATCGCGCGAATCTCGCGCACGAGTGCTCCCAGTTCGTCGGCGGGTACCTTGTCGAACTGGATGCCATCCACCCCTGCACGCGCGAGGATGGGCGCTTGTTCTGCCGAGGCTTCCACGAACAGCTTCTTCTCGATGCAGCGGCTGCGAAATTCCGGTATACGCTTCACGAACTCGTCGAATCCGCCGAGAAACGTCATGTGATGCTCGAACACGAGCACCGTCTCGGACAGTCCCAATCGATGGGGGAAAGCTCCGCCCGCGAGCACGGCTTCAACGAGCAGATCCTTGCATCCCGGCATGCTCTTGCGCGTCGTCAGGACCTCGCAGCGCGGGTTGACCTCGTGAGCGGCGTCGACCATGGCGCGCGTCTTGGTGGCGACGGCAGACAGGTGGTCGAGCAGGTTAAGCCCCACCTTCCATACTTGATGCAGGTCGGCGGCGCGTCCCCTAACGTGCAAGATCGTGTCGCCTGCCTCGATTCGCTCGCCGGAACCATGCGCGACCTTCGCTTCGCAGCCTGCGAGCGAAGCCAGGCGGGCAACTTCTTCGACGCCTGACACGACGCACGCCTCGCGCGTGAAGTATTCCATTACTCCCAGCTGGTCGTCGATGCCGAGGACCATGCTCGTCAGGTCGATGTAGGGCACGTCTTCGGCCAGGAGGAAGTCGAGGCGGGCGTCCGAGATTCGCAGCATGTCTTGTCCTTTGCGGGTTGTGCCAATAGTGACCGCAATTATAGCCCTATATAACACTGAGGAAAATAATATATTGAAAAGAATAAACTAATATGAGTATAATTATGCGGCCAATAAGGCAGTTTCGAGGAAGGACATTCAATGGATGACATCATCAACCAGACCGAAGGGGAAGAAAGCGGTATATCGCGGCGCAAGTTCGTGATGCTGGGCGCGGTGGGTGCCGGAATCGCTGCATCCTATGGATTGTTCGGTTGCTCGTCCGGTGCGTCTGCGAGCGGTTCCACTGGCGCTTCCGCCAATTCGACTGCCGCTTCGTCGACTTCTTCCGCCGCATCCGCTTCGGCGTCCGCATCGGCTTCCGCATCCGCTTCGGCGAAGCAGGAGATTTCGTTCAAAGACCAGAACGACTACGACGTCACGGTTTCGGTTCCGTGCGATCGCATGGTCGTGTTGCAGCACCATTCGCTCGATATGCTCTGCCAGCTCGGTGCCCAGGACAAGATCGTCGGCATCGTGGATAGCTGGCAGAAGAATCTGGGCGACTACATGAAGGACGTGTTCCCCGGCATCGAGAAGCTGCCGACGCCCGGTGGGCTGCAGGAATGGAACGTCGAGCAAATCGCGGCGCTCAACCCCGACGTCGTCATTGCGGCTTCGCAAGCTCCCGAAGATGCTATGCAGCAAATCCGCGATCTGGGGATCCCCGTTGTCGTGGTCTCGCTGCGCGGCGAGGGAAAGCAGGCCGAGGCGCAGAACCCGCGTTTGGCCGATGCCGATGCGGCCTACACCGAGGGCTGCGAATGGGCCGTCAAAACGCTTGGCAAGCTCTCCGGCAAGAATGATACCGCTGAGGAAATCTGGAATTTCTGCCTCGATAGTCGCGACATCGTCGACAAGGCCGTCGGCGACATCAGCGACGACGCGCGCGTGAAGGTCGCCGTCCTCGCGAACGGCATCGCGTACGGCAACGACAAATATGTCGGTTGTCAGCTGCTCCGCTCGGGTGCCGTCAACGCCGCTGCGCTCGCGGGCGTCCAGGGAAACACCGATTACAATGCCGAGATGGTCGCCACGTGGAATCCCGAGGCCATCATCACGCAGGACCGTTATCCCGACGACTACAAGACCATCACCACCGACCCGCAGTACGCGGAACTCGCGGCAGTGAAGGACGGCAAGGTTATCGAGGCGCCGTACTGGACCAAGCCGTGGGGCAACCCCGACACCGATTCGATTGCGCTCGGAGAATTGTGGCTTGCGCATACGTTCTATCCCGAAAAGGTGACGGCGCAGCAAGTCGAGGAAAAGGCCAAGAACTTCTACGAGTGGTTCTATGGCATCCCGTTCACCGGATCGGTCAAGTAACACTTTAGCTTTTTCCTTCCCTTTGGCGGCGCGAGGTTGCGGGCAAGGTCGGTTTTACGAACTGTGACCTTGCTTTTCCCTCGCGCCGCTCTTCCTATGTCTGAAAGGGCATCATGACCGACAAGCATCATTCGGGCTTTTGGGCGACGTTGACAGGCGTCGTGTTGATCGTTCTGCCCATCCTGTTCTTCCTGTTCTCTTTGGCGCTCGGTTCGTACGGCGTCACCCCCTTCGAGGTGTGCCAAATAATCTGGTGCAAGCTCACAGGTCAGGTACCCCCGCAGGACGCGCTCACCGTCAACGTAATCTGGCAGGTGCGCCTGCCTCGCGTGTGCGCAGCGGCTCTCGTGGGCGCAGGCCTGTCGGTCGCGGGTGCCGTTTTCCAGGGCGTCTTCAAGAATCCGCTCGCATCGCCCTATACCCTTGGCGTGTCGAACGGGGCGGGTTTCGGCGCAGCGCTCGCCATCGTTTTGTCCCTCGGTGCGGCGGGTATTCAGCTGTTCGCCGTAGCGTTCGGCTTGGCTGCCGTAGGCCTCACGTTTCTCATCGCAAGCCGCAGCCGTCGCAATACCGTCACGCTCGTGCTCGCCGGCATGCTCATAGGTGCCCTCTTCTCATCGCTCGTATCGTTGCTGAAGTTCACGGCAGATCCGCTCGAAAAGCTTCCGCAAATCGTATATTGGCTGATGGGATCCTTGTCGGGTTCGTCGTTCGAGGAGTTGGCGAAGATCCTGCCGTTTTACATCGTGTGCATGGTTATCGTCTTCTTGCTGCGATGGCGCACGAACGTGCTGTCGCTCGGTGACCAGGAAGCAAAGTCGTTCGGTATCAACGTTCGTCGCGACCGAGCTGTCGTCATCGGTGTGAGCAGCATGCTCACAGCGCTCGTCGTCTCGATATCGGGAATCATAGGCTGGGTGGGGATCGTGGTTCCGCACTTGGCGCGCATGCTCGTGGGACCCGACTTCCGCAAGCTCATTCCCACATCGGTTTCGATCGGCATATGCTACCTGCTCGTCGTCGACGACCTGTGCCGCACGCTCACGGCTTCCGAGATTCCTCTTGGCGTCATAACGGGAATCATCGGCGTGCCGCTGTTTTTGTACTTCATCTACAAGAAGAAGGTGAACTGGTAAATGAACCTCACGGTCGACGACATCACCTTCGGCTACGATTCCGAACGTAACGTGATCGAGCATCTTTCGCTTACGTACGATTCGCCTGACGTGCTCTGCATTCTCGGTTCAAACGGCATGGGGAAATCGACCCTTTTGCAGTGCATTATCGGCGCGTTCCAGACGTCGACAGGGTCCATCACGGTCGACGGCGTGCGCGTCGGCGATTACAAGGCGCGCGATTTTGCGCGCAAAGTGGCCTACATTCCCCAGTCGCATACGCCTTCGTTTGCCTACAAGGTTGTCGACATCGTGACCATGGGGCGCACGTCGCGTATCGGGTATCTGGCGAATCCGAGTTCCGAGGACGTCGAGATTGCGCGCGAGCAGCTCGATTACCTGGGCGTCGGTCATCTGGCGGAAAAGGCTTACACCGAGATTTCGGGAGGTGAGCGCCAGCTCGTCATGATCGCCTCGGCACTTGCGCAAGACCCCGAACTCATGATCTTGGACGAGCCGACGGCGCACCTCGACTTCGGCAACGCCTACCGCTTCGTCGAGCTCGTCGACAAGTTGCGCGAACGCAACATGGGCGTGCTCATGACGACCCATTTCCCCGACCACGCGCTCGCGCTCGACGGCACGACGGCGATTTTGTCGGGCGGGCGCATCGTCGCGGAGGGGAAGGCGCGCGACGTCATCACAGAGGAAAGCATGCGCGAGCTTTACGGCATCGAGGTCCATGTGGAGCGCATCGGCGACCGCACGATCTGCATACCGGGGCCAATCGCTCGGTGAGCTGTGGAATCGGCGCCGGTTCGATTGGCACGCGCCGTCGGCTGGCGCCCCGCCGCACCGTGCAGGCTAGCGCGAGTCGGGCACGATAAGGCAGATGATCTCGCCTTCCGAAACCGTAGTGCCATCTTCGCGGTACGCCCTGACGCTCCAAGTCTGCTTCCGATAGCCTTTCGAGGTCGGCTCTTCCTTCGCCAGCGTCGTCTCGGCGAGCAGGCGCCCGGACTTCATGCTCGAGCGGTGGGCGACGTGGACGTCGACGCCGAAGGGGATTTCGCCGTCGTCGCAGTTGAGCCATGCCCCTTCGCTTGCCACGGTCTCGAGCAGCGCGATCGTCGCGCCCCCGTGGAGGAAGCCGAACGGCTGGTGGCAGCTCTCGTCGACGGGCATGAAAGCCTCGACTCGGTCTTTCGACTTGAAGGTGTAGTTCACGTTGAGCCGATCGATGAAGTTCATGCCGCGTCCCTTTCGTCCCGGTAAGCCCGTCCAGACGATACACCTTTCGAGCCGCGCCGCTCGCGCGGTGGTCCTGCGCCTGCTTCAAAATCAACATTCGACCACAGGTTGTTTATTGATGCGCGGGGGTTTCCGCACGTAATCTGAAATCGACAGTACCGAAACTACGCAAGAGGAGGTCGAGGTGGGACGAAGCCCCGAAGCCCAGGCGATTTACGACAACCTGATCGAGACCGAATACAAGAAGCCGTTCTCCGAGGAGTCGGCGTTCAAGGCCCTGGTGGCATTTCTCGGCGAGGCGCAGAAGGCGCCGTACCAGCTGCCCGGTTTCGTGACCGACGCGGTTTCGATCGAGGAAACGGCTCTTTCCGAGGGCTCGCGCATGTTCACGGCGACGCCGAAGGGCGGCGTGAGCAGCGACAAGCACGTGCTGTTCTATCATGGCGGCGCGTTCCTCAACAACATCATGGACATGCAGTGGGTGCTGGCGGTCAGCTTGGTGGAAAAGCTCGGCTGTACGGTGCACATGCTCGAGTATCCGCTTGCGCCCACCTTCGGCCACAAGGAGACGTACCGGGCGATGGAAGACGCCTATCGATGGACCCTGGACCGGTGCGAACCGGCCCAATTCGTCGTGCTGGGCGATTCGGTCGGCGCGCATCTGGCCATCGCGGCGGCCCAGTTCGCCTTGCGCGCGGATCTTCCCCAGCCGGCGCAGATCATCGTGTTGTCGCCCTGGATCGACTTCATGAACGAGCTGCCCGGCAAGGCCGAGCGCGACGCGGACGACCCCTATATCGGCATGTACAGCCTCTACGGCATTCCCGCCGTATGGTGCGGCGACATCGTGAACGACAAGGCGTGCCCCCCGAACTTGCAGTACGGTCCGTTCGAGGGCATGGCACCGGTCTACATCCAGGTCGGTTCGACCGAGATACTCTACATCGACGCCGTCGAACTCGCGCGGCTCGTCGAGGAGGCGGGCGGCTCCGCCGAGCTGGAAGTCGGCGATGGCTTGTGGCACACCTACGCCCTGTATCCCGACATGCCCGAGGGAAAGCAGGCCGTCGACGACATCGCCGAGCATATAATGAAAGCCTAGCACGGCAATCGCCCCGGCCATCCGCCCGCCCCCGGCCATCGAGAGCTGCGAGGAGCGAGGGCGCGGCGGTTAGGCCCGCGCTGTCCGAGCCGCGCAGCGGCGAGTTCGCGGGCCTGCCGCGCCCGATCGAAGAGCGGTCAGCTCTCGCGGGCCGGGGGCGGGCGGACCGAATGGACACGCTTCAGGAAAGGAGCTGACTATATGCCCATCACATGGGAGAAAGCGAAAGACTATCGCGAGATCATCTACGAGAAGGCCGAGGGGATTGCGAAGATCAGCATCAATCGGCCGCATCGCCGCAACGCCTTCACGCCGCTAACCGTCCAGGAGATGTGCGACGCGTTCAGCGATGCGCGCGACGACGCGGAGATCGGCGTCATCATCCTCACGGGCGTGAACCACGGCGGAGAGCATAAGGACGAGGCGTTCTGCTCCGGCGGCGACCAGAAGATCCGCGGCAATGGCGGATACGTTGGCGAGGACAGCATTCCGCGCCTGAACGTGCTCGATTTGCAGCGCCTCATTCGCGTCGTGCCGAAGCCGGTCATCGCGATGGTAAATGGGTACGCAGTCGGCGGCGGGCACGTGCTGCACATCCTGTGCGACCTTTCCATAGCGGCAGAAACGGCGATGTTCGGGCAGACCGGCCCCAAGGTCGGCAGCTTCGACGCCGGGTACGGCGCGGGCTACCTCGCCGATATCGTCGGGCAGAAGAAAGCGCGCGAGATCTGGTACCTGTGCAGGCTCTACACGGCCCAGGAAGCGCTCGAGATGGGGCTTGTCAACAAGGTCGTCCCGTTCGAGCAGCTTGAGGACGAGTGCGTCGATTGGGCGCGTCAGATGCTCAGGCATAGCGCCACGGCGCTTAGATTCATGAAGGCGTCGTTCAACGCGGCGACCGACGGGCTTGCCGGCTTGCAGCAGCTGGCGGGCGACGCGACGCTGCTCTTCTACACGACCGACGAGGCCAAGGAGGGGCGCGACGCGTTCAAGGAAAAGCGCGATCCCGATTTCAGCAAGTACCCGAAGTTTCCCTAGGATTTCGACGCTTCATGGATCGCCGGCATTTCAATGGTCAGGATTACCGCTTCGCCTTCGTCGACGCCGACGGAGGCGAGCGGTTTTTCACGTCCGAACAGATTGAACGTGCAGTGCGCGACGTGTCGGCGCGGTTCGAGGGCGTGCTGGCGCAGGGCGCGGAAGCCGTTGCGGTCGACTTGCCGAACTGCCCGCTGTTCGTGTGGACGTTGCTTGCTTGCGCCCGGTCGGGGCTTGTCCTGGTCGCCCTCAACCACCGCTTGTCGAAGGCCGAGAAGGACCTGCGCCTCTCCCAGCTCGAGGGCAAGCTTCGCGTCGACATGGTTGTAGACGAGCGGTGGGCGCGTTCGCTTGGCGTGGACGAGCCGGTCGAAATCGCGAACGCCGCGAGCGAACCGGGCCCGCTGGTGGATGGCGCGTCTTCCGAAGGCGTGATCGCTGAGCTTCCGAGCGTCGTCGGCGACACCCCGGCGCTCGTGATGTTCACGTCGGGTACGACGGGGGTTCCCAAAGCGGTGCAGCTCACCTGGGGGCAGCTTTTCGCTTCGGCCCAGGCGGCGAACGACTCCCTCGGCTGCGGTGCCGAGAGCGTGTGGCAGGCGGTTTTGCCCCTGTACCACATCGGCGGGTTGCAGGTAGTGCTGCGCAGCTTCCTCGCAGGGTGTCCTTTCGTCCTCTACGCACGCTGCGATGCCGAGCGCTTGCTCGACGACGCAGTGCGGTTCGGGGTCACGCACCTGTCGGTCGTGGACAAGATACTGCAGGATTTGATTTCCGCCGACGAAGGGCGTCGAGCGCCGGTTCTTCCGTCCTATCGGTGCCTGCTGCTCGGGGGTGCCGCCCTCAACGAGCGGACGCTTGCCGCGGCGCGGGCGGCCCGCGCGCGGGTCCATGCGAGCTACGGCATGACCGAGACGGCAAGTCTTGTGGCGAGCAGGCTGGTAGACGAGCTGTTCGACGGCGGGTTGAGCATGCTTCGGGGAACCGAGGCCCGCGTGGTGCAACCCGACGAGAACGGGGTGGGGGAGCTCGCCTTGCGCGGGCCGAGCATCGCTTCCAAGTACCTGAACGCGCCGATGCGCGTGACCGTCGACGGCTTCTTCCTCACGGGCGATCGCGCGCGCGTGGATGGCGGGTTGCTGTACGTGAGCGAACGCGTCGGCGACATGTTTGTTTCGGGCGGCGAGAACGTCTATCCCGCAGAGGTCGAACGCTGCATCAACGGCGTCGAGGGCGTGAGCGCGAGCTACGTGTTCGGCATGCCCGATGAGACGTGGGGCCGCCGTCCAGTCGCCATCGTCGAGAGCCCGCTCGATCCCGAACTTGTCGAGAGCAGGGTGAGGGCCCGCGTTGCCGAGCGGCTCGCCGGGTTCTGCCGTCCGAGGCGCATCGTGGTCGTATCCCAGATGCCGCGCACGGGGATAGGAAAGATCGATCGCGCCGCCGCACGCGCGCTTGCGGGGTGCTAGCTCGGGCGATGACGGGCTCGCCGGGCCCCGCGCGCCGGGACGCCAGGCGTCTGGTCGGCAGGCACCCGGGAGTCAGGCGTCCGGTCGGCAGGCACCCGGGACGCCAGGCGTCCGGGAGTCAGGCGCTCGAGTGTCAGGTGCCCGGGAGTCAGGCGCTCGAGTGTCAGGCGCCCGAGCGCTAAACTCCCAAGTATTAGGCGCTCGAACGCTGCCTAACGTCCTTGATCGAAAAGTCGTAAACGAGGTGCGCCAGTCGGTGAGCTGGAATCGGGTTGGGCTCCGAAAGCCATTCGGAGATCATGAACAACGTACCGGTCAGGGTGTATTCCAGGAGTAGTTCGATTTCCTCTTCGGGTCGGCCCGTGTCGGCGCCGACGACGTATTCGCGCCAGAGTGGCTTCAGGTTGCTCTTCAGCCGGTATATGAACGAGGGGTCGCCGCGCTCGCTGAGGAGCACGGTGATGAAGGGCTTGTTCCTTTCGTAGTACAGCACCACGTCCTTGCACGCTGCGATGCAGCTGAGTTTGCTCGGGTCGGCATGCAGGCGCTTCATGCACGTCTCGACGCATTCGGTCATGCCCGCAAGCAGTGCGTCCTCGATTGTCCGCCGCATATCGTAAAGGTCCTGGAAATGCAGGTAGAACGTCCCGCGGTTGTAGCCTGCCAGCTCGCAAACCTGCCCGACCGTGATCTTGTCGATCGGCTTTTCGGCATAGAGCCGCCAGAAGGCCTCTTTCAGGTCTTCCTTCGTTTGGGCGGTTTTCTCGGGGCGCTTCCTCATGGGCAACAGGATAGCATGCCCGATGAAGGCGAGGGTTACGGACCCTTTCGGCCTGTTCTGTAGCGTTTAGGCGTGACGCCGTGGCCGCCGGGCGGGGCGCCCCCCGGACAGCGCACTTCCCCGATATCCTGCCAGGGGCGCCGGTTGGGTCGCCCCCGGGACGGCGCACTTCCCCGGTATCCTGCCATGCCCGCCGGTTGGGGCGCCCCCGGATCAGCGCACTTCCTCGGTATCCTGCCACTCCCGCGAACTCGCGGCATAATACCCGAGAAGTGCGTCGTCGCCTGGCAGGATAACCGAGATGTGCGCCCGCACTTCCCGCATATCCTGCCATTGGGGGCCCGCGGACAACGCACATCTTCGATATTATGCCGCGAAAACATCGGGGTGGCAGGATATCGGGGATGTGCG
>CAMOUE010000046.1 GCA_946626265.1 uncultured Eggerthellaceae bacterium
GGGACTTCCTGCAAGGTTAAACGCAACGGTGTTGCGTTTAGAAATTCAACTTACCATAGTTTTGCGACCAATTTGCGATGCAAAGGACCAGGGCGTGCACTACCCTTGACAAGATGCAGATCGAGCTCCTCTTCGAACTTGCTCAGTGCCGGAACGAGCTGCCCAATGAGCGTGCAGCACACGCACCCCGACAGCATCTCGGTAACCGAGTAACCCGCTTCCTAGATGATGCTCGTATCGACTGACGCCGACCCTATCTCGTTCTCGACGATGGCAATGCGGTAATCGCCCCCCCTTCAGGTTCGCGTAGGCACTCGACCAACCGCACGAGCACCGTTGTTTTCCCGAACCAAGAAACCCGCTGAGGATAATCACATTCGGTTTTCCCCTGGCGCGTCCTTTCTTCGGCTCAATTCTTCTTACGGAATATCGGCTCCCTGCAAAGCCGCGTTCCTACGGGCCCGGGACAAGGCGCGCCCATGGTCATAAGCGAAGCTTCGCAAAGCTTGCAAAAATCGGCAAAGGATGCAAAAATCGGCAAAAGATGCAAAAATCGGCAAAAGATGCAAATGTTGTTTAGGAGCAACCGTGAAACCGAATCCGTTCACGCCAACGTTCGGCAAGGTGCCGCCTTATCTTGCCGGCCGAGAGGAAATCATCGATGAAATGGCGCAAGCGTTTACGAACGGACCAGGCGACCCCAACTTGTCCACGATCATCGTAGGAGCACGCGGAACGGGCAAGACCGCCCTGCTTACCTGCATAGCAAACGAAGCCGCTTCCCTCGGCTGGATCACCGCAAGCGTGTCTGCTGCACCCGGGATGCTCGACGACATCCTTCAGCGCGCGAAGGAGGCTGCCGAAGAATACGTGAGCGATGCGGAAAAGGTTTCAATCCGTGAAATCGGAATACCCCAAATCCTCAGCGTAAGACTCGAACGAAGCTCGGAAGAGAAGCCTAACTGGCGCACGAAGATGAACCGCCTTTTCAAGGAGTTCGAACCGCTCGGTATAGGGCTTCTGATCACCGTGGACGAGGTCACGGTCAAACTCGACGAGATGGTCCAGCTCGCGAGCGTATACCAGCATTTCGTACGCGAGAACAAGCGAGTTGCCCTCATTATGGCGGGATTGCCCTATCAGGTATCGGAACTTGTCAACGACAGCAGGGTGTCGTTCCTTCGCCGGGCGCGCCGCCAAACCCTCGGCAGGCTTCCAGACGCCGAAATAGAGAACGCGCTCCTTGCCACAGTGGAAGACGCGGGTAAACGAATTGGAGAAGCAGCCCTTCTGGAAGCCGTAAGCGCCATCGATGGATTCCCCTACATGATGCAGCTCGTCGGGTATCGCTCGTGGGCCGCAAGCAGAAGCGAAGAGATAACGGTAAGCGATGTGAAACGCGGGGCGAAACAGGCAGCAGACGAGTTTCGCCTCGGCGTCATCGAGACAACATTCAGGGAGCTCTCGCCGATGGACATACGCTTCTGCGAAGCGATGGCCGAAGACAAAGGAGGCAGCAGGCTCTCGGATGTCGCAGCGCGCATGGGCGTGAAGAGCAACTACGCGTCTCAGTACAAGAAGCGCTTGCTAACTGCGGGAGTAATCGAAGCCTCCAGCGGATTCATACGCTTCGCCATTCCGGGGTTCGCCGAATACGTGCGGCATCGCGCGCCTCGTCGAGTATGAGGCGCGCGATGCCGATTATCCCTCCTGCATGACGGCGCCGATGAGCGCTTCGCTGTCAAGTTAGCAATGACAAGAACCACCCGATGGGAGGGGCGAATGAAAGCATTTAGCGCAGCTGATAGCGCACGCAATTGCCGCTTTGGGCCGTCGGCGTTTTCGAGTCGCCGTACGTGAGGTCGTGGCGCATGATGACGCGCTTTATGTCGCCCTGCGCCTTGGCCATAATCCACGGGTAAGTTAGCATCGTCAGCATCTCGCTACCTGCGCTCGTCTGCCACAGGTAATGGTCAACCTCGCCGGGATCTTGGGCCTGCCACCCGTTGCCAGAATAACCTTGTCCGCCTCGAACGAACGCACGGCATCGGCCGTCGCTTCCTTGCCGAGCTCCACGTTCACGCCGACCTTGCCGAGCTGAACTCTCAGGTACGAGACGTAGGTTGCGTAATTGCCCTTGGCAGGTGGATACACAGCAGAGATGAACTGCCCACCGAGCTCTTGCGATTATTCCCACAGCGTCACATCGTGACCTCGCCGCGCAGCTGCGATTGCAGCTTGCATGCCCGCGATCAATGTGACCCTCTCCTTTCGATTACGCAAACTCCCCAGCGGAACTCCAGCACGATGCCGGCCAATGGAACGCTTGAAACCGCACACCCCCTCTCATGTTCGGTAACGCGCCTGCGGGCTTGTCAAAAACTTGAAAAGCAAAGTCGTCGCGTTGTACCCGCCATGCTTCTTTCCACAGAATACGAGCCTCCCCACGGAACAAAAATCAGCGGGAAGTGTAGTTGGAAATCCGGCCAACGCCCACCCCCATGCTCTCGGCAACAGACGAGAACATCAGCCCTACGCACGATACCGAGAACGACACGGGAATGACGCCCGCGCAGCATGCCGCCACGATCAAGTAGCCGTAGTGAAAGCCCGATTTGCCATTTGTCGTTTGATTATCCGCCATTGATAACCCCTTTTCGAATCTCTCGGCGGGAAGAGCCCCGCCTCCAACACCGCTTGCAATGGTAAGAGGTGGCAAGGAGCCATCGGCAAACACGAGGTTTCGTATTCGAAACCGGAAAAGCCTATTCCAATTGGAGAACGGACGAAGACAGGTCCTTTTGGAGCGCTTCCCGTAAAGCGCCGGGCCGACGTTGCAGAAGGGGCGATTTCCCATTCGGAATGGCGTAATCCGATCGTCCACAGCATCGCCCGCCACATCGCCATGCTGAAAGCCGCCATAGACCACATCCGCAAAACGAAAAGTTCGAGCAAGCGCAATAGCACACAAAGGGAGCGAAGGGGAGTATCCCCTCTGGCACCTTTTGGGGGATAATGGGCGTGGCCGAACGACGGCCGGTTGTGCGTGAAGGCTTTCCGAGAGAAGGAGCGCGTTATGCTGCACGAAGTGAAATTCCCCTCATCCAACGGACGCGACCAGGTCGTGGGCTGGATCTACGTCCCCGCATGCAAGCCGGACGGCATCGTGCAGCTCGTGCACGGGTTCGGCGAGCACTCGCGCCGCTACTTCCACCTCATCGTGTCGCTCATGGACGCGGGCTTCATCGTGGCGGCCGACGACCACGTGGGCCACGGCGCGACGGCCATCCTCAACGACACGTGGGGCGACTGGGGCGACGCGGGCCCGCACACCATGATGGAAGACGAGAAGCTGTTCAAGGACCTCGTGTGCGAGAAGTACCCCGACCTGCCCTACTTCATGTTCGGGCACTCCATGGGCTCGATGATCGCGCGCGACTTCTCCGCCAAGTACGGCGACGAGCTGGCGGGCGCCATCTACTGCGGCACGACCGGCATATTCAAGAACACACACGAGACGCGCGCCAAACTGGACGCCGCCATCGAGGCGGGCAAGGCGCACGAATCCGACCCCGCTTTCGTCGGCGAGCTGATGGGCTGGATGTTCAGCCGCTGCGAGGAAGGCGCGAAGCTGGGCAACGAGTGGATCTGCCACGACCCCTACGTCCAGAAGGATCACGCCGAAGACCCGTTCGACGCGTTCACCCATCCCACGCACAACATCAGCCTGCGCGACTTCATCGACATGATGCTTTGCATCGAGGGCACCGAGTGGGCCGAGAAGGTCCCGGCCGACCTGCCCGTCCTGTGCATCGCGGGCGACCAGGACCCGGTGGGCAACTTCGGCGAGGGCGTCTACGCGTGCGCGAACTGGCTCATCGACACCGGCCACGACGACGTGATGACGAAGCTGTATTCGGGCTATCGCCACGAGATCCACAACTACGACAGCCTGAAGTTCGAGGTAGAAGAAGACATCGCCGACTGGCTGGTCCTCCATCTGGTGTAGTGCCCCTGCGCCGCAAGGCAGCGGCCCGTCGGAGCGCTCCTCCGACGGGCCGGTTCACCTCGAAGAACAGCAGCGCCGCTATCCCGGAAAGGATAGCGGCGCTTTGCAATTAGCGGCGATCGAGGCTCGCGCGAACCGGTGCGCCCCGTCTGCTACTTCCCCGCCGCGAGAAGCTCGAACGCGTATTCGGTGGCCTTCTTGCCGATGGGCATCATGACCGCGGCGATGTCTGCGGGGTCGAACGAGTTGGCGTAGCGGAACCCGAAGAAGCAGTAGCCGCGATGGTACTTGCCGTACGTGTCGATGCAGCGCACGACCTCGGCGTCGACATCTTCGGGGCTCGCATCGCCGCGTGCGACCGGGCCGTTGGAGTCGAAGCCGCCGAC
The DNA here is from genome assembly GCA_946626265.1 of uncultured Eggerthellaceae bacterium. Lineage (GTDB taxonomy): Bacteria > Actinomycetota > Coriobacteriia > Coriobacteriales > Eggerthellaceae > UBA9715. Next base: position 4,396 of record CAMOUE010000046.1, read on the forward strand.
GAAGCCGAAACGGTCGCCGTATTTCTGGATGAGGCCCTCTACGTCATTGCTGATCTGCACCGACGACCACGCCGCCCATCCGCAGTCGATCATGTCCTCGACGATTGCCTCGGCATGCCCGCAGCAATGGTAAATCGGGATGATGCCGCGGTCGAGGCACGCCTGAGCGAAGCGCGCATGATGCGGCTTCACGAGCTCGCGGTACATGTCGGGCGACATGAACAGGTCCTTCTCGGTGGCGATGTCGTCGAAGTACGTGATGGTGTCGGGATGGTACGCGTCGATGATGTAGTCGAGCGAGGCGATCTTGTAGTCGGTGATGGCCGTGAAGAGCTCCTCGGTGGCCTCGGGCTCCATGGCCATGGCGACGAGCGCCTCCTCGAAGCCCATGAGCGCGGCCAGGCGCTCGAACACGCCGTTGCCGAACCCGAAGTCGACGGCTTCGAAATCCCTATTGGGCTCGCCGATCATCTTGCACTCCATAGCGTAAGAGGCTTTCCAGTCGAACGTCGAGGGGTCGGGAATCGTGACCTGCTCGCGCCACTCGCAGATGTCGTCGAGCGGCGTGACGCTCACGTCGGGAACGCCCGCGCCGTCGCCCGTAATCGGGTACTCCCACTTGTTGCCGAACCCGTCCATGCGGTCGCCGAACTGGGCGCCCTTCTCGATGGCCGGACCGTTGACGGCACCGAAGCCCATCACCTTGTTGCCCACGAAGCTGTTCGGAACAAGAGGCGTCGGCTCGTGACGCAGGAACTTGAGGTAGTTGCCCTTGAAGTCGAATTGCGGCTGATCGCTCATGATTGCACACTCCTTTTGGTTTGAAGAGACGAAAGGAAATACCGAACACTCTTTAACCATCTGCGCATGTGGTGACCTCATAATACCCTCGTCTACAGCGTATGCGCTACGTCCACAGAAGACGATATTCACCGAAACTGGCCCATGTCATTTGGCTATAATGGACGAATACGGGAAAGGATGACCATGAACATCAGCATGTCGATGATCGAGCGATATCTGAACCGCTACGACATCGAAAGCAACATACAGGACGACGCACTCACGGTTCACGGCATGCGCTTCATCTCGGGCGGGCGTCACCGCTCCTCGCAAGAATACGTCTACATCGGCCAAGCGCTCGACTACCTCGAAGACCCGAGCTACTCCAACGCCCTCATCCTTGCCAACGGCAAGAACCACATCGTGTGCCGCGGGTCGGATTACGAAGAGCTGCTGAACGAGGTGCTCTCGGCTTTCGATTTCTATAGCCGAATCGACGAGCGATTGATGCACGCCGCCGCCAGCCACCAGCCTCTAGGCGAAATGGTCGACGTGCTTGCAGAGGTCGTCGACGACGCGCTGCTCGTATTCGGAATCGACGGCGCGCTTCTCGGCTCCGCAAACCTAGACCGGCTGCCCACCCGAGAGCTTCGCGCAAGCATCGACGATCGCAGCTCTCTCGGTGCCCTTTCCATCGGGGGGTATTTCGTCGACGAAGACGGCGTAGTGCAGCACGACCTGACCGATTACGCGCGCGAAGCTTCGAAAATCCACGGTTTGTTCGATTGACTCAGCATCTCAAATATGCAAACATTTGTTCTAACATATTAACCTAAAGCGGGGCACTCGCGGCCTCGCCAGGCTGGGGCGCGGGGCCCAAAGCCCCGGGTTACGCCATCGCACCCTAACTCCCTCCAGGAGGACAGCCGCCGACCTCGGAGAGGAGCATGAACCATGGCCAACGACAAGCTAATCGCGAGCGAGGGCGCCAAGCTGCGCCGCACCGGCAAGGACAGCGTGTTTTGCGACCTGTTCTCGCAGCCGGACTACCTGCTCGAGCTCTACCGCGCGCTGCACCCGGAGGATGACGCCACAACCGAATCCGACCTCGAGATCGTGAGCATCGAGCACGTGATAACCGACGGGGAGTACAACGACCTCGGCTTCGTCGCGGCGGGCCGGCTGGTGGTGCTCGTCGAGTCGCAGACGACCTGGTCGGCAAACATCGTCACGCGCATGCTCCTCTACCTCGCCGAGACGTACCGCCGCCACATCCGCAGCCTCGGGAGGAGCCTCCACTCAAGCCCCGTGGTGCCTGTCCCCGCGCCCGAGCTCTACGTCGTGTACACGGGCAAGAGAAGCGTCCCCGACGAGCTGACGTTCGAGCGCGACATCCTCGGGGGCGAGCCGAGCGCGCTTAGCCTGAAAGTCCGCGTGCTGCGCGGGGATTCGCCCGACGTGGTGGGCCAGTACGTCAGCTTCGCGGGAATCTTCGACGAGGTGCGCCGCGAGGAAGGCGTCCCGATGGGCGACAAGCCCGCCGCCGTGGTGCGCCGCTGCCTGGAGCGGGGTATACTGGTGCCGTACTTCGAGCGCAGGCGGCAGGAGGTGGAGGACATCATGTTCACGCTATTCGACCAGGAATACGAGACCGAACTGTACAAGAAGCGCATCGCCGAGGAGGCCTGGGAGCAGGGCATCGAGCAGGGGAAGGCGCAGGGCATCAAGCAAGGCATCAAGCAAGGCATCGAGCAGGGCATCGAGCAGGGCATCGAGCAGGGCATCGAGCAGGGCAAGCTCGCCGCGTTCGCCGACCTGGTGGACGACGGGCTCCTCTCTCCGGAAGACGCCGCATCTCGCCTGGGCGTCTCGCCCGAGCGCTTCGCGGAGCTCATGGCCAATCGGGAGCAACTATAGTTTTGCATGCGGCGGAGCGGCAGCTAGGTTGCCCGCTCCGCTCTTTAGCTCTCTTCATTTGAAGGCGAATTTGTACGCACTAATTGACTAGCGACACACTTTAACCCTGATATCTTGCCGTTTGGTTAGCCTGGAATGGGCAACGTAACAACATAGAAACTGGTTACAAGCCGTGCGTGCACATCGCCGCCGTTGCGGAGTAGTATTAACTTCCGCTACGACAGTTATGCTCGGGGGAGGTTGCATGAACGAAACCGGCATTCCCAACGTGCCGCTTCCGCCAGAGGACCTGCGCGCGGCTTCCCAGAGCGACGCGCCCGAAGCCCTGCCGCCCTCAGAGGCGGAAAACCTGGAAGCCGCTGAAGGCGGGGCCATCGAGCCTGTCGCGCCCGACGGGGAGGCCGAATCCGAGCAAAGCATCCGCGCACTCGGCGGGGCCGTCGCAACCGCGCAGGCCGCCCGCCAACCGCGTGCAAGCACCGTCATGGTCGCGGCCTGCATCATCGCGCTCGTCGCCCTGACCATGCTCGGCGGCGTGCTGAACGTGGGCGACCACCTGGGCGCCGCGCACCCGGTGCTCGGCGGGGTGTTCTACGCGCTGATCGCGGTGCTCGTCGTGGTCGGGATAATCAGGCCAATCGTAAACGTCGCCAAGCGCCCCATCTTCTCGCTGTACGAGTTGCGCGACGAGCAGGGCCACGCCAAGCGGCGGCGCTGCCGGATGCTCGCCGACAACCTCATCGCCAACACCGACCTCACCGACGACGAAGTCGCCGAACTCGAAAATATCCTGCAGCAGGGCGACCGGACCGACGATGCGCTCATCGACTTCTTCAACGCGCACTGCATCCCGCTTATCGACACCGAGACCAAGCGGGCCGCCAGCACGGCGTTCTTCATCTCGGCTGTTTCGCGATCGCCGCTGATCAGCACCGTCACCATGCTTTCGGTCTGCCTGGACCTGGTGCGCGCCATCGTGGAAGTGTGCGGATTCCGCCCGACGAACGTGGGGCTTGCCAGGCTCTACACGCGCGTCATGATAAGCGCGCTCATCATCGGCGGCGTGGAGGATTCGGACCTAAGCGACCTGCTCGGCCAGCTGATGGGCGGCGGCGCCGGGGCGCGCGTGGGCGGCATCGTCATGGGCACCACGGCCGAGGGCCTCGTCAGCGCCTTTCTGGTCTTCCGCGTGGGCGTGCTCACCAAGAAATGGCTGACCGCCGCCGACGGCCCCGTGAGCATGCGGGCGATTAGGCGCACGTCGTATCGCGAGGCGCTCTCGCTCATGCGCACGAGCGAGTTCATGCAGACGGTCACCGACACCATGAAGGAGATGGGCGAATCGGTCGCTTCGAGCGTCGCGAACACGGTCAAGGAAACGAGCGCCTCGGTCGCCAACAACATCACCGAGTCCGTCACGGGAAAGGCCCGCTCGGCAGTCGATTCCGCAAAGGCCGCCGTTCGCGGCTGGCACTTGTTCGAGTAGGACGCGAACAGGGGACGGAGGGGATTCTTCGCGCCCCCTTTTGTCACCAAGGCGACAAAACCCCCGCCCCTTTGTCACCGCAAACGGGCGCAGCAAAGGAGGAAAAGCATGGAGAACGGCTCTTCGACATCGGGCAGCATATGCGTATCCGTGATCGACGTGGGCAAGGGCGATTGCATCTTGCTCCAAGCGGGCGACGCGGCCGCCCTCATAGACACCGGATACGACAAGACTTCGGGCAACGTGCTGGCGTTCCTGCGCGAGAAGGGCGTCGCACACCTCGAGTTCGTGATCGTCACCCATTACGACAGGGACCACATCGGCGGCATGCGCGCCATCGGCGAGGCCATCGCCATCGACAAGGTGTATCTGCCGAACTACAAGGGGGCCGACAAGCATTACCGAACGCTCATGGATTCGATCGAGCAGCTCGGGCTTGCGACGCAATCGGTCTCAGACGAGCTATCGCTGAAGCTTGGCGAAGCGAGCCTTACCGTCTTCCCTTCGACCGTAAGATTTGTCCTCGACGCGAAGGGCGACGAGGGTAACGACAACGACCTCTCGCTGGTCACGACGCTGGTCGCGGGAAGCGATTCGTATCTTTTCACAGGCGATCTCGAGGAGGACGGGCTTGCGGCGCATCTGAACGGCGCCCCCGGCGCCCTTGGTTGCTTCGACGTCTTGAAGATGCCCTGCCACGGCAAGAAATCCTCGCTCACCGACGAGTTCCTCGAGCGCGTCCAGCCGCAAATCGTCATAATCACCGACAGCGAAGACGACCCCGCGGACAAGAAGGTGCTCAAGCTGCTGAAGGAGACGGGAGCCGCCGTCTACCGCACGGCAACTTCGGGCACCGTCCACGTCGCCAGCTCCGGCGCGGGCAGCTACACCGTCTCTTAAGCTGGGCAGCCCGGTGCTCCGGCGTTTCCGGGTCGCCCGCGGTACGGCCGAAGGCTGCCAGAAAAATGCCTTGTCGGGGGACTTCGAGAACCGTTTTTTCAATTTGCGCCCCTTCGTGCCAGAAAAAAGCCTTGTAGCGGGATTTCCAACGCTCTTCCGAGCTACCAGCAATAAGCATTCACATATCGTCGCTGTTCAGAGCATTGGCGTGAAACGTCGCGACATCGGACCTTCGAACAAATCCCCCCCCCACACGGCCTTTTCTTGGCAGCGCGCAGCCAATTTCGTGAAAACCCGTTATTTGCAGCGGATTGCTTATCTATTTTAATTTCTCACGGTACAGCCACCGATATCAATTACACACCTTCCTCGATCATCGGCGGCGCTACATGAACCGATAGAGTTCCTCGGCGCTTTTCCGGTTGAAGTGCCATTTCGAGGGACGGGCGTTTTCCGCCGGGTAGCCCATCGGCATCATGGCAACCACCTTCCAAGCGGGCGGAATGTTGAACGCCTGGCGCATGATGCGCTCGTCGAAGCCGCGCACCCAGGTGGAACCGACACCGCACTCCCACGCTTCCATCATCATGTGGTCGAGCGCTATCGCCGCATCAACCTCGGCGGAATCGGCCCCGTCCACGTTCTTCCACGACTCGGCCAGGTCGGCGCACGCGAGCAGCACAGTCGGCGCATCGAACGCCCAGTGCGTCACCGAGCGCACCCGCGAGATGGCCTCGTCGGACTGCAGCACCAGCACGCGCTGAGGCTGATAGTTGCACGCGCTCGGCGCGTTTCGGCCAGCCTCCAAGATGCGGGACATGTGCTCGTCGCTTATCTGTTCCTGCGCGAACCTGCGCACGCTCCAGCGCTCATGCGTCATGTCGAGAAAAGACGTCTCGTTTTTATCTTCCATTGGAATACCTCCGTTTGCTAGCCTGCATTTCCTTTCCGAGAAAATCTTACTAACGGTCTTGAATTTAAGCACCGTTCATAATTGCAATTTGTACGGCTGCTAGAGGATAATCATGCCCATCCGCATATGGGTGGTTTTCGTCTAGCGCGCTTCGTGCGGAAAGGCAGATTCAGAAACCCACGGAGGCGGGCACGGGAGCACCGCTGCGCGCTTCCACCTGCGAAAAAAAGGCGACATGGCGGCCCCATGCCGCCATAAGGAGAGCCGATGGCAGCTACGCGCGATACAAAGGGCATGTTTGCTGACGAGCTGGAAACGATGATGGAGCGCATGACTCTGTCCAAGGTGCGCGTGCGCGACTTGTGCGCACGCTGCGGGGTGGAGCGCCGCGTGTTCTACTATCATTTCAAAGACAAATACGACCTGGTAGCTTGGATGTTCGAACGCGATTATTCGTCGGCCGCCAATGGCCAGACACCCTATTCGCGAGAGCTCTACGCGCAGGCGCATAAGCGGCTGTGGGCGCGCAGGGCGTTCTACCGACGTGCGTTCGAAGAAGACGCACAGAACTCCATCTGGCGCTACCTGCTGCAGTTCAGCGTGCAGGCGAACGAGTTGGCGCTCAAGCGTCACCTGGGCGTGACCGAGCTATCGCGGCCCCTCAGCTTCGAGGCGCGCCATTTCGCATACGGCAACATAGGCTGCATGGTGGAATGGCTCCGTGGCGAGATTCAGGCAACCCCCACCCAACTGGCAGCTGACATGTTCGCCTGCATGCCCCCCAGCCTACGCGAGGCATATGTCGCGCAGGCTGGGAAAGAGACTCTCGAATAGAGCAGGGAAGTCATACCTATCTGACGGCGCGAGGCCACTGCTCATACCGGATGTAACGCACTGCGGTTCGCGAAAGAGAGCGCGTCATCAGTGGATGCGGGAGCGGACGTCAAGAGGCTCGTAGCGAAGGGCAGGATGTCCAGGAAGGCCGCCTCGCCCGCAGTAGCGCCCCACCGCATGGCGTTCAAACAACGGCAACGTAAAGGCGACGTGGCCGCACACGTCTCGGTTACGACAAAAGCGCAGGTCGTGAATAGTCGCTGGCAGCAAGCCGGTAAAGTATGCGCGCTAATCTGCTGCATGCGGGAGAAGCTAAATTAGTGCACGCGCTTTCCAACATGCAGCCGTGCAGCGGCGCAGGACGCCATGAAAGAGCCATCCGCGGCAGGTCTCTGAACTGGGATTACAGTCGTTCACTCACTATACACCGCCGTCCGATGGCGCTGGACTTTCATACTTGGATTAGTGCACACACTTCATTTACGCACGACTTTCTGACATTTGCAACCAGTTGTTTCATGGTGCTCCATCAAAAGCGTGTACACTAATTGCCGCTTCCCTCGTATATTAAGTAGTGCCACTTCGTACGCAGTGGCCGCGCTCTTTACCGACTGAGACGAATATGGGATAAAGGGCGTGCAATGGGCGGAGGGCGCACCAGTTTCCCTGGGAGTTAGTCCTGTGCGCTAGGCTTGCGCCTCCGGCCCGCGACTGGACGCGAATAAGGCTGGAAGGCTTCGGTGCCGCATATCCAACGAGGCTGCGTGTCGCGGAACCCGAAGGAGAACCTTCGCCCGAGAGCCGCGGACGGAAGGAGCGGCCTTGAAGCAGTACATCGGAATCGACATCGCAAAGCACGAGCACGTCCTGGGAGCCAGGTTTGAGGATGGCAGGCAGCACGGCAAGGCGTTCGCCTTCGCAAACGACGAGCGGGGCTTCGCGTCCCTGCTCGAGCGGCTGCGCGAGCTCGACGCGGCGCCGGAGAGCAGCCTGGTCGTCATGGAGTCCACCGGGCATTACTGGATGGCGCTGTGGGAGTTCCTGGTCGGGCACGGCTACGAGGCCGCGATCGTGAACCCGGTGCTCACCGACGCGTTCCGCAAGGCCGACACGCTGCGCAAGACCAAGATCGACCAGGTCGACGCATTCCTGATCGCCGAGTACGCCCGGTTCAAGAACCTGGGCCCGACGCGCGTGTCGCCCGAGGACGCCGAGGGAATCAAGCAGCTCACGCGCAACCGCCACCATCTGGTGAGCGAGCGCACGGCGCTGAAGAACCGGCTCACCTCGGTGGCCGACCGCATCTTCCCCGAGCTGGCGGGGCTCTTCTTCGACAAGCACTCCGCCACGGCGCGCGCCATCCTCGCCAATTACGGCAGCGCCGCCACGGTGGCCAGGACCGACATCCGCACGCTCACCAAGACCGTCGGGACGGCCAGCCGAGGCCGCCACGGCCGCGAGAAAGCCGTCGAGGTCAAGCACATCGCGGGCCTCGTCAGCCACTTGGACGCCGAGATCGCCCGCCTGCTCGATCCGGAGGTCGGCGCGCTCCTGCGAATACCGGTGCCAGGTACCCGTATTCATTCGCGGCCGGGCCCGATCCACCCGCAACCCCTGCCTCGCCGGACACGAGGGCGGCCTTGCGGGTGGACGGGGCCGCAAGGGCGGGGCTTT
>CAMOUE010000047.1 GCA_946626265.1 uncultured Eggerthellaceae bacterium
CTACAAGAACGTGTTCATCGGCACCGTCGAGGGCGAGCCCGAGGACACCGAGTGCAGCGTCGTCATCGGCAAGGTCAAGGATGCCGGCTACAAGAACGTCGTGCTCCGTCCGCTGATGGTCGTCGCAGGCGACCATGCCAACAACGACATGGCCGACCCCGAGGACCCCGAGTCCTGGCTGAGCCAGTTCACGGCTTCCGGCGCGTTCGACAAGGTCGACTGCCAGATTAACGGTCTCGGCGAGATCGTTGCCGTTCAGGACGTCTACGTCGCGCACGTGGCGAAGGCCATCGAGGGCATCGCATAAGGCGACTCCCTTTTCCCTGCGGCAGGGCGGAGGCCGATTCGCGCTTCCGCCCTGCCTTCTCGTTCATGAGAGACCGCCGACCTGCTCACCGCGCGATAAGGCGGCGAATAGGTCAGCGGTCCGTCTCGGAGGGCATATCATGCATAGAATGGCACGGATCATCATCTTGGCGCTCGTGGTTGGGTGCCTGGCGCTTTGCGTAGGCTGCGGGCAGACGGGCGTGGGCGCGATCTCGTCTTCGGCTCCCGTCGCATCGTCCGCTTCCGCGACGGCGGCCCTCCCCGACGGGGAGTACGATCTGGACGTGTCCCTCGAGGGCGGTAGCGGCCGTGCGACGATCCAGAGCCCTGCGAAGTTGTCGGTCTCGAACGGCGAGATGACGCTGAACGTCGTCTGGTCGAGCTCGAATTACGACTTGATGGTCGTCGACGGAGTCGAGTACCGCCCGGTCAACACGGAGGGGAACTCGACGTTCGAGATCCCGGTCGAATCGGTTGTCGACGACATGCCCATTCAGGCCGAGACGACGGCCATGAGCCAGCCGCATCTGATCGACTACACGCTGAAGTTCGAGGCGGGCGACGAGCTGACGCATGCCGCGACGGTCCAGATGGCGGATTTCCACAACTCGGATCTGGGCAACGGTTGGAAGCCGACCGGTTCCATGGACTTGCGCTACGCGACCTGCTTCACCGTCGACTACTTCGAAGGCGGCTACAAGCTGCTCTGCCTGTCGGACGGCGCACGGTATCTCACCGTGCCCGAGGGAGCCGAGGTCCCCGAGGGCATCGGCTCGGATATCGTCGTCCTAAAGCAGCCTCTCGGCGACGTCTACCTCGTCGCCTCCGATACCATGTGCCTCATCGACGCGCTCGATGCGCTCGATCGGATAACGGTTTCGGGAATCTCGAAGGACAACTGGTACATCCCCGCCGCCAAGGCGGCGATGGAGTCGGGCGCGATGGCCTACGGCGGCAAGTACAGCGCCCCGGATTACGAGCTGCTCCTCGGGAAGGGAGTGCGGTTGGCCGTCGAGTCGACGATGATCAACCACACGCCCGAGGTGCGCGAGAAGCTCATAGAGCTCGGCATTCCCGTCTTCACCGAGATGTCGAGCTACGAAGCCGAGCCGCTCGGCCGCACGGAGTGGGTGAAATGCTACGGCGCCCTGCTCGACATGGAGGACAAGGCGCAGGCCCTCTTCGACGAGCAGGTGGAGCAGGTGTCTGCAATCGACGCCACCGACACGGGCAAGACCGTCGCGTTCTTCTACATCAATTCGAACGGAGCGGCCATCGTGCGAAAGCCGGGCGATTACGTGACGAAGATGATAGAGCAGGCAGGCGGCCGCTACATCTTCGATTCGCTTGAGGAAGGGGAGGGGTCGACCTCCAGCGTCACGCTCGAGATGGAGCGCTTCTATGCCATAGCCAAGGACGCCGATATCATCATCTACAACTCGTCGATCGACGGCAGCGTCGACAGCGTCGACACGCTCGTGCGCAAGAACCATCTGCTCGAGGATTTCTCGGCCGTGAAGAGCGGTCAGGTTTGGGTGACCGATCAGAACATGTACCAGCAGATGATGCAGACAGGTCGCATCATCGCCGACTTCAACACGATATTCACCGGTTCCGGGGCCGACACGACGTACGTGCACAAGTTATGATGCCAGCGTGAGGCGCAAGGCGAGCGATTCGGCGCGAGGCAGGGCGCGGATCTGGACATGTGGGGTGGTAATGCAAAGGCAGAACGAAATAGACGACGGTTTCGGCCGTAGCGTCAAGCATCGGCGGGTGGTGGTCGTGTTCTCGGCAATCGCCGTGCTGCTCGTGGCGCTCGCGACCCTCAACTTGTGCATAGGGAGTTTGGGCGTCCCGTTCGAAGAGGTGTGGCCGATACTGTTCGGCCAAGGTGCCGATAGCACGAACTACCAGGTGATTTGGAACATCCGTCTTCCACGGCTCATAGCGGCGGCCCTGCTCGGCGGTGCGCTCGCGCTCTCGGGCTTTCTGCTGCAGACGTTTTTCAACAACCCAATCGCCGGGCCGTTCATCTTGGGAATCAGCTCGGGCGCGAAACTCGTCGTCGCCCTCACGATGATAGTGATCGTCGGCAGCTCCGGCGTCATGACGAGCGGCATGATGATCGTCTCGGCATTCGTCGGCTCGCTTATAGCCATGGTGTTCGTGCTGCTCGTCTCGCGCCGCATCAACTCGATGTCGATGCTCATCGTGGCTGGCGTCATGATTGGCTACATCTGCTCGGCTGCCACCGACTTCCTCATCACGTTCGCCTCGGATGCGAACATCGTGAACCTGAAGAACTGGTCGCTCGGCAGCTTCTCTGGCGCGAACTGGAACGACATCGGCATCATGACGGTCGTCGTAGTCGCCGCGAGCATCGCCGTGTTCTTCCTGTCGAAGCCGATCGGCGCGTTTCAGCTCGGCGAGCAGTACGCGCGCAGCATGGGCGTGAACATCCGCGTGTTCCGCATCGCGCTCATCTTGCTCTCGAGCCTGCTCGCTGCGACGGTCACGGCGTTTGCCGGCCCGATCAGCTTCGTCGGCATCGCGGTGCCGCACATCATCAAGCGGGCGCTCGGCACGTCGAAGCCGCTCGTCGTAATACCCGGGGCGTTTTTCGGCGGGGCCATCTTCTGCCTGTTCTGCGACCTCATCGCGCGTTCCGTGTTCGCGCCGACCGAGGTCTCCATTTCGGCCGTCACCGCGATATTCGGGGCGCCGGTCGTCATCAGCATCCTTTTGAAACGCGAGAAGGCGAGGCGCTGATGGACCGTCCCGTGTATCTCGAGACGAAGGACCTCGTCGTCGGCTACGACGGCGTGCCGCTGCTCTCGGACGTGAACATCCAACTTCATGCCGGCGAGATCATGACGCTCATCGGGCCGAACGGCGCCGGGAAGTCGACGATCCTGAAGAGCATCGTGGGCTACCTGGAATCTATCGGCGGGATGGTGTACATCTCGGGCAAGCCGGTAGGGGAGCTTTCGGCCTACGATCTGTCGCTCGAGCTCTCGGTCATGCTGACCGAGCGCATGCGCACGGAGCTGCTCACCTGCGCTGACATCGTCGAGACGGGCCGGTATCCCTATACGGGCCGTTTGGGCATCCTTTCCGACGAGGATCGGACCAAGGTGCGCGAGGCCATGGACATGGTGCACGTGTGGGACCTGCGCGACCGCGATTTCATGCAGATTTCGGACGGTCAGCGCCAGCGCATCATGCTCGCCCGCGCCATCGCCCAGGAGCCCCATGTCATCATGCTCGACGAGCCGACGAACTACCTGGACATACACTATCAGATCGAGCTGCTGAACGTGCTGCGCCGTCTCGTGCGCACGCGCGACATTGCCGTAATCATGTCGTTGCACGAGCTGCCGCTCGCGCGGAAGGTGAGCGACTACGTCATGTGCATCAAGGGCGACGGCGTCGTCGCGGCCGGCCCGCCTGAAGAGATATTCGTCCCCGAGGTCATCGACGAGCTCTACGACCTCGAGCCCGGCGTGTTCGATCCCGTGAGCGGAAACATCCGCCTCGAAGAAACGTAACGACAGCGGAAAACCTATGCATTCTCGTCCATGAGCGAAACGGCGTGCAAGCATGCACTAATATGTAATAAAAACTTTTTATGAAGAGAGGTCAGGCAAATGGAAAAAGGCAAACTTTTCGGCGTAAGCGTCGGCCCCGGCGATCCTGAGCTGCTCACCTTCAAAGCGGTGCGAGTCATCGAGGAATCCGATGTCGTGGCAGTGCCGAACATCGGGCATAAACGGCAAACGGCCTACACGATTGCCGAGGAGCACCTTGCGGGAAAGCAGCTGCTCGACTGCTCGACGCCCATGACGAAGGACCGCGCGGTCGTCGAGGCGGCTTACGAGCGAATCGCCGACGACCTGTGCGCGCTGCTCGACGACGGCAAGAACGTCGCCTACCTGTGTCTGGGCGACATCGCCATCTACTCGACCTACATCTACGTGCACGACATCGTGGTGGCTCGCGGCTACGAAGCCGAGATCGTCCCCGGCGTCACGTCGTTCTCGGCAGTGGCGGCAAAACTCGGCACCGCCTTGTGCGAAGGGCCCGAGCGGCTGCTCGTCGCGCCCGTGATGGCCTCCGACATCGACGAGATACTGGACGTCCCGGCCAACAAGGTGTTCATGAAGTCCGGAAAGGCCGTGCACGAGCTGCGCGACAAGCTGGCCGAACACGGCCAGCTCGAGCACGCGAGCATGGTCGCCAATTGCGGCCTGCCCGACGAGAAGGTGTTCGAGCGTTTCGCCGACATCGACGACGACACCGACTACTTCTCGGTCGTCATCGTGAAAGACGCCCGCTAGTTCGTCATGATCGAGATACGCAACCTCACAAAGCGCTTCGGCGATTTCGTCGCCGTCGACCATTTGGACCTCGCGATCGAGACGAACGAGTTCATGGGGCTGCTCGGGCCGAACGGCGCGGGCAAGACCACGACGATCTCGATGATGTCGACGGTGCTGCTGCCCACCGAGGGCGAGATCCTCGTCGACGGCCAGCAGCTCAACCGCAAGGCCGCCGCCGTGAAGCGCAAGCTCTCGGTCGTCACCCAGGAGTATTCCATGCGCCAGGACATGACCATGAACGAGGTCATGGAGTACCAGGGGCGCCTGTACTACATGCGCAAGAAGGAGATTCGCGCCAAGACCGCGGAGCTGTTCGAGTTCGCGGGCTTGTCCGATTTCGGGCATCGCACGGTCCGCCATCTGTCCGGCGGCATGAAGCGCAAGCTCATGATCTGCCGGGCCCTCATGGTCGAGCCCGAGATTCTGCTGCTCGACGAGCCGACGGCCGGCATGGACGCGCTTGCGCGCCGTCAGATGTGGGATTTGCTCCGCAGCTTGAAGGACCGCAACCTCACCATCTTGCTGACGACGCATTACATCGACGAAGCCCAGGCGCTGTGCAACCGCGTCGCGTTCATCGACGGCGGCAAGCTCGACGTCGTGGACGCGCCGCTCGCGCTCATCGACCAGCTCGGTCCCTTCGCAGTCGACCATCTGGAAGACGGCAAGCTCGTCAGCCGCTATTTCCCGACTCGAGAGGCGGCGATCGCGCGGTTGCAGGAATTGCCCGACGACGCCGTGCTGCGGGCGACGACATTGGAAGACGTTTTCGTGGAAAGGGTGGGTCATCGCCTGACGCGCGGCTAGCGTCTGTGGTGCAAACGATATGGGAATCCTCACGGTACTCTGGGAAAAATGGGCCGAGTTCAAGCGTGACTTCTACAAGATCACGGTCGCGGCCATGATCTCGCCGCTCATGTACCTGCTCGTGTTCGGGCTGGGCATCCAGACGACCTCGCATGGCGAACCGTACCTGAACTTCCTCATCCCGGGCATCGTGGCCATGGTCACGATGACGGGCAGCTTCAGCGCCGTGTCGCAGAACATGAGCGTGCAGCGCCTCTACGAGAAGGCGCTCGACCAGGTTATGGTGTCCCCGACGCCGCTCTGGCAGTTCATCGTCGGGCAGATCGTGGGCGGTGCGCTGCGCGGCATGTACGCGGCGGTCGTCATATTGCTCCTGATCTCGCCCATCAGGACGTCCCTCGTGTTCTCCCCGCTGTCGTTTGCCATCATGTTCCTGAACGGCACGGTGTTCGCCACGATCGCGGTCGCGCTGTCGTTTCTGGCCAAGAGCTACACCGACGCCCCGCGTTTCAACACCTACATCATCATGCCCATGTCGTTTCTCTGCAACACGTTCTTCTCGACCGACCAGATGCCCCACGGCATCAAGGAGTTCGTGCAGGCGCTGCCGCTGTCGCAGACGAGCGACATGGTCCGCGCCATAGCGCAAGGCGGCGAACCGAACCTGATGGGCGTTGTCGTGCTGCTCGCGTACCTGGTGGTGTTCGCCTCCATCTCGTTCGCGTTCATATACAAGAAGAAGAATCTCTAGGGGGTCGACGGTCGTGAAGGGTCTGCTTTCGGTAAGTTTCGGCACATCTCATCCGGATACGCGCGCGAAGACGATCGATGCGGTTGACAAGGCGCTTGCCGACGCGTTTCCCGAGCGGGCGTTCTATAGCGCATGGACCTCGCCGCGTATCGTCGCGAAGGTCGAGGCGGAGCGCGGCGAGCATCACGACACGCTCGACGAGGCGCTATGCCGTATCGACGCCGACGGCGTCGACGACCTCGTCGTCGCGACGACGTGCCTCATGCAGGGCGGCGAGATGCGCAAGATCGTGGAAGCCGCCCGCACTTGGGAAGCGCGAGGGTCGCGCAACGTGCGCGTCGCGGCGCCGCTCATGGCGACGCCTGCCGACCATGCGCGCATGGCCGCCGCACTTTCCGATGAGTTCTCGGATGCTGCGGGCGACGGCGCGCTCTTGCTCATGGGGCATGGCTCGCCTTATGGTTCGAACCAGCTCTACAGCGATGTCCAGGATGCGTTGCATGCACTTGGCAGGGGCCGCTTTTTCGTCGCGACGGTCGAGGGGTCGCCGACGTTCGAGGATGCGCTCGCCTCGATCGAGCGAACGGGGGTCGCGCGGGTTTTGCTCGCGCCGTTCATGATCGTCGCAGGCGATCATGCCAGGAACGACATGACGGGGCCGGACGACTCGTGGGCGGCTCGGCTCCGGGCGCGCGGGTTCGAGGTAGAGGCGGTCTTGAAGGGCCTCGGCGAGTTCGCGGAGGTCCGCCAGCTCGTCGTCGAGCACGCACGCGAAGCCAAGCTTCTGGAACGGGAAGGGGCATAGCGCCGTGGCTCCCGTCAAGACAGCGGCACGGTACTTGGTCTACGTCATCGCGTTTGCGCTGGCGTTGGTGCTCGTCGTGCCCCCGGCGTATGCGGACGACGCCCACAACAAGGTTGCCGCGGAAAGCCAGATGGCGTCGTCGAAGGCCCTCGCCCTCGAGGGCATGGTCCCCATAACGGGCGCGGAGGTGAAAGATGGCGTGTATCCCATCGAGGTGGAATCGTCGTCGCCGTTCTTCAAGGTCAAGGAAGCGACGCTCACGGTCCGCGACGGTGAGATGACGGCCGCCATCAGCATGGATTCGAAAAGCTATCCGCTCGTGTACATGGGGACGGGCGAGCAGGCCGCCGCGGCGCCTGCGAGCGAATACATCGAGTTCGACGGCGATGCGTGGACGTTCACCGTGCCCGTTGCCGCCCTCGACCAGGAAGTGGACTGCGCTGCCTACAGCAAGCGCCGCAAGATGTGGTACGACCGCAAGCTCATGTTCTACGCTGCGACGCTTCCCGCCGAAGCGCTGCTCGTCGATTTGCCCGAGTACGGGGAGCCGGTTGGGGCCAGCGGGGAGGGCGCCGCGAAAACCGCCTCCGACGTCGCTTCAGGGGCGGTGGGCGACGAGCACGAGGCGGTTGCGCTCGACATGCCCGACGGCGAGTACTCCATCGAGGTGAACATGACCGGCGGAAGCGGCCGTGCGTCTGTCAGCTCTCCCACGTGGCTCATCGTCGAAGGCGGGCGCGCATATGCCCGGCTTTTGTGGAGCAGCTCGTACTACGACTACATGATCGTCGACGAGGTGCGCTACGAGAACCTGACCACCGACGGAAGCAACTCGACGTTCAAGATCCCCATCACGGCGATGGACGATGAGATAGCGGTCGTCGCCGACACGACCGCGATGGGGGACCCCGTGGAAATCGAGTACCATCTGACCTTCTACTCCGCGACGATAGACGACAAGGACGCGATTCCGCAAGAAGCCGCCATCAAGGTGCTCATGATCGCAATCGTCGTCATCGTCGTCGGCGGCGTGTTGAACTACGTGTTGAAGAAGAGGCGCAAGCGGTGAGGGCGAAACGCCGCAGCGCCTTGCGTCAAAGCATATTCGAAAGACAGGAAGCCATGGAACAAGATTCTCATCATGAGCAGCTCATATGCATGATCGGCACCGATCATGGGCTGGCGTCGGCGGACGTGCGATCGGCTTTCTCCCTGCCCGCAGACGTCCGGGAGGCGGTTCTGTCGCTCGCGCGCGCGAAGCTCGGCGCGTCGGGGGCCGTCCTCTTGGCGACATGCAACCGCACCGAGCTGTGGGTAAGCTTCGACGGGTGCGCGGCGCCTGCTCGGTCGTTGAACGACGCGGGCGCCCCGTTGCCGGACGACCCGCTGCTCGTGGCGTTGTGCGATATGCATATGGTCGACCCGGCGGAATACGCCCCGTACTTCGTGTGCAGGTCGGACGAGGCGGCGGTGAGCCACTTGTTCCACGTGGCCTGCGGCCTGCGCTCGGCCATCATGGCCGAAGACCAGATCGTCTCCCAGGTGAAGCAGGCAATAGCCTACTCCCGCGAAATCGGCGTGGCCGACAGCATTCTCGAGGTGCTATTCCGGCAGGCCGTCACGGCTGCCAAGCAGGTGAAGAGCGGCGTGCGTTTCACGCGGGCCTACGCGACGGCGGTCGACCAGGCCATCGCGGTGCTCGAAGACGAGGGCGTCGACCTCTCGCAGGCGACGTGCATGGTCATCGGGAACGGCGAGTACGGCAGGCTCGCGGCGTCGAGCCTCGTCGAGCACGGGGCGGACGTGCTCGTCACCGTGCGCCAGTACACGCATGGCGCCGTCGTCGTGCCCGAGGGCTGCACGGGCGTTCCGTACGCCGAGCGCTACGGGATGCTCGGGCGTTGCCAGGTCGTCATGAGCGCGACCACGAGCCCCCATTACACGCTCGAGCGCGACCCGTTCGTCGAGGCGCGCGAAGGGGAGGGTCCGATCCGGCTGTTCGATTTGGCCATCCCGAACGACATCGACCCGTCGATCGGCGGCCTTGACGGTTGCGTCCTGTACGACATCGACGACTTCGCGACGGAAATCGGAGACGAGAACGCGCGCGCCATCGCAGCGGCCCAGCGCATGCTCGACTCGGGCATGGGGGAGTTCTGGGGGTGGGTTTCGCGCCGCGAGACCATGGCCCATACACGACCGCCGGCGTCGGCTTTCTTCCCCCTGTTCTTCGATTTGAGCGAGAAGCGCGTCGTGTTCGTGGGCGGCGGCACCATCGCGCTGCGGCGCGTGCGCACGCTTCTGCCCTATGTGGGCGAGATCGTCGTCTTCGCTCCCGAGTTCTCGCCCGAGCTCGAGCGTTTCGCCGCGGACGGCACCATCACGCTCGTCCACCGCATGTACGACGAGTCGGTTCTCGACGGAGCCGATCTCGTATTCGCCTGCACGAACAGTCCCGAGATCAACGACATGGTGCATGATGCATGCAAGGAGCGCGGGCTGCTCGTCAACGTGTGCAGCGATCGCTACAAGTGCGATTTCTATTTCCCCGGCGTGGCGCAGCGCGACAACATGGTCGTGGGCGTGAGCGCGGGCGGCAAGGACCATCGTCGCGTGAGGCAGCTCAAGGCCCGCATCGCGCGGCTCATGGACGAGGAGGACGTCTAGCATGAAGGTAGTTATCGGCAGCCGCGACAGCAAGCTCGCCGTCGTGCAGGCCAACATGGTCATCGACTTCTTGCGCTCGGCGCATGCGGGGTGCGAGGTCGAGCTTGCGACGTTCAAGACGACGGGCGACAAGATACTCGACCGGCGGCTCGACCAGATCGGCGGGAAAGGGCTGTTCGTCAAGGAGCTCGACTCCGCTTTGAGGGACGGCGCGTGCGACTACACGGTGCACAGCTGCAAGGACCTTCCCATGGAAGTGCCCGAAGACCTTCCGCTCGTGTGCTTTTCCGCGCGGGAGGACCCGCGTGATGTGCTCGTGTATCCGAAGGGCGCATCCGAGCCCGATCTCTCGCTTCCGATCGGCACGTCGTCGCGTCGGCGCGAGGTCCAGCTGCGCGAGCTGTTTCCACAAGCGACGTTCGAGAGCGTGCGCGGCAACCTGCAGACGCGGCTGCGCAAGCTCGACGAAGGCGGCTACGGCGCGCTCGTGCTGGCCGCGGCGGGCCTGAAGCGCATGGGCCTCGAAGAGCGCATCGGGCGTTACCTGACGGTCGACGAGGTCATTCCGTCGGCGGGGCAGGGCGTGCTCGCCGTCCAGGGACGCGTCGACGCGGTCCCCGCGTTGTTCGTCGGGTTCGCGGACAAGGCGGTGGCCTGCGCGGTGCGTGCCGAGCGGGCGTTCGTCGCGCGGCTCGACGGCGGATGCACGTCGCCGATCGCGGCGCATGCGCGCGTGGTAGGCGATGCGATCGAGATACGCGGGCTGTATTACGATGAGGAAAAGCACGAGATGCGGCGCGGGGCCAAATCCGGCAAGGCCGTCGATGCCGTGTCGTTGGCAAAGTCCCTGGCCGACGAGCTCAGGGGCTAGACGGCGCGTTCGGCGTGCCGGGGAGATTGGAGCGAAACATGGGAGACCAAGTGGGCAAGGTGTGGCTCGTAGGTGCCGGTCCGGGTGACGCCGGACTGTTCACCTGCAAAGGTTACGACGTGCTCCAGCAAGCCGACGTCGTCGTGTACGACGCGCTCGTGGGCGACGGCGTGCTCGCGCTCGTGCCGCGTGGCGCGCGCACGATCGACGTGGGCAAGCGGGCGGCGAACCATACGATGCCGCAGGAGCAGATAAGCCGCGTGCTCCTCGACGAGGCGCTTGCGGGAAACAAGGTGGTTCGCCTGAAGGGCGGCGACCCGTTCGTGTTCGGGCGCGGAGGCGAGGAGATCGAGCTTCTCGTCGAGCATGGCGTCCCGTTCGAGGTGGTTCCGGGGATAACGTCCGCAATAGCCGTTCCCGCGTACAACGGCATTCCCGTGACGCATCGCGATTTCACGTCGTCGTTGCACATCATCACGGGCCATAAACGCGCTGGCGCCGACTACGACATCGACTTCGAAGCGCTCGTTCGCACGAAGGGCACGCTCGTGTTCCTCATGGGCGTGCGCTCGCTGCCGGATATCATGGCAGGACTCATGGACGCGGGCATGGACCCCGAAACGCCGGCTGCGGTGCTTCAGGAGGGGACGACGGCAGGGCAGCGGCGCGTGGTCGCGACCGTTGCGACGTTGCCGAAGGCTGCCGAGGAGGCGCGCATCGCCGCTCCCGCGATTATTGTCGTCGGCGGCGTGTGCGGGCTCGCCGACGAGTTCGCCTGGCGCGAGCAGTTGCCGCTGCAGGGCTGCAAGGTGCTCGTCACACGGCCTGCCGGGCTCGTGTCCACGATGTCGGAGCGCCTGCGCAAGCTTGGAGCCGAGGTGCTCGACCTTCCCGCCATCGCCACGGTGGCCCTCGAGGTCGACGGTGCGGAAGGCGGGGAAGTGCCTGCCGACTCCGGTGTCGGTTCCGTTGTCGGGTCCGTTGCGAGTTCCGTCATCGGATCCGTGGCCGGTCCCAAGGTCGCGCTGGCGGACGCGCTCGCCCGCCTCGGCACGTACGATTGGCTCGTGTTCACGAGCCCGTCGGGCGTGCGCACCTTCTTCGACCAGATGCTGCAGGCGGGTATCGATTTCCGACGGATCGCAAACGCGCGCTTCGCCGCCTTGGGCCAGGGCACGGCCAAGGAGCTACGCAAGCACGGCTTCATCGCCGACCTGGTTCCGAAAGTCGCGACGGGCGAGGAGCTCGGTCGTGCGCTCGCCGACGAAGCCGCCCCGTCGAGCAAGGTCCTGATCCCGCGTGCGCGCATCGGCAACGCACGGCTCGTAGACGAGCTCGTCGTCGCCGGACACGAGGTGGACGACGTGCCGACGTACGACACCGTTCCCGTGACGGGCGGGCTTGTCGACGTCGCGGGCGAGCTCTCGCAAGGCAAGATCTTCTGCGTGGCGTTCACGAGCTCGTCGGGCGTTCGCGCTTTCGCCGCCGCCCATCCCGACGTCGACCTGTCGGACGTGCGCGCCGCGTGCATTGGAGAGCAGACGCGCGCAACGGCGGCCGGCCTCGGCATGCGCACGTGGACTGCGGCGGATGCCACGATGGACGCCTTGGCGGACCTGATCGTGGAAATGTACCATACCGAATCGAATCATTAGGAAGCGCGGGCTTTCGCCGCGAAAGCCCGGACAAGGAAAGGAAGACTGCCATGGAGCTGCTGCAACGGTCGCGCCGCCTGCGTGGTGCCGAAGCCCTGCGCCATATGGTGCGCGAGACGCGCGCCGACGCCTCGTCGCTTATCTACCCCGCGTTCGTGTGCGAGGGAAAGAACGTGAAAGAGGAGATCCCGTCGATGCCGGGCCAATACCGCTGGTCGCTCGACCGTTTCCCCGAGAAGCTCGAGGAGCTCGAGCGCGCGGGGGTCTCGAGCTACATGCTGTTCGGCATCCCCGCCGAGAAGGACGAGGTCGCGTCGGGCGCCTATGCGGCCGACGGAATCGTGCAGCGTGCGGTGAAGCTCGCGAAAGAGCGCTTCCCCGAGCTGTACTGCATCACGGACGTGTGCCTGTGCGAATACACGAGCCACGGCCATTGCGGCGTTTTGAAAGGCCACGACGTCGACAACGA
>CAMOUE010000048.1 GCA_946626265.1 uncultured Eggerthellaceae bacterium
GAATCCTCGGCCGATTAATCGGCTCCAAGACCGGTTGATGATCTGCGCGCGCCATTCGATTGGCCTGCGGTTGTGCGAGGCGTATTTCGCCCTTGCCATGGCCGTGACGCTCGTGTTTTCGCCGACCGCGAAACGCACGCTTAGCGAGCCGCCCGATTACGCCCCGAGCGCGAGACGGGGCCATAGCTGGGATGTCCCACTGCGACAGCGCATCCGCACCTGGGAGTTCTGGCGGGACCTGCTTGTCTACTTCGTTTCGTTTTCGCTGCTCGGCCATTGGGCGGAGAATAGGATAGCGGACAGGACGGCTACGACGCCCCGGCCGAACTCGGTGAGGCAGAAGCGGACGACGCAGAGGCGTCCGCCGACGCCTCGCTCGAGGCCGACGCACCCGAAGCGGCAGCGGACGACGCCGATGCAGCCTCCAAGTTGTCCAGATGCGCGTTCAAGATGTTGCGCACTTCGGCATCCATGGCGTCGATGCTCGCGCCGGCGGAATCGATTTCAGCAAGGAGCTTCGTCTTCTGCTCTTCCGTCAAATCGTCCGAAGCTTCGACGGATTGTCGCAGGCGGTCGTTTGCGTGGCGGCCGTCGTCCAGCGCAACCACCCGGTCGTCGGATGTCACCACCTGCTCCCTCAATGCGGCGTTGACCCCCTGCTGCACCTCGATTGTGGGCGTGATGAGGTAGAGCGACCACACGATGGCGCCGAACACGGCGACGACGACGAACACGATGTTCATGATGTCGGGGCGCACGCGTGCTATCCAGCGCTCGAGGAGCGGATAGACGAACCAGGTGATCAACGATGCAGCCACGCCGAACGCCATCGTGTTCTGCAGGCAGACTTGGCCCATGATGTTGCAGAAGTTGTCGGTATAGTCCCATAGCTGCAGGTCAGCGTTGACGAGCAATCCCATGGAGAACTCGATGACCGTGCAAAGCAGCGCGTTGGACAGGAGGCTCACGAAGTAGGCGAGAGCGCGGGGCTTCACCTTCTCCTTGAGCCAGAGGTAGAACGGGTACAGCACGAGCGCGATGACGACCACCGCCGCACCCTCCATGGGGAAGGGGTAGAGCCAATCGCGCCAGAGCATCGTGTTCGAAGGGTCGTATTCGCCCTGCACGAGCCCCAAAATGATGAACTGGCACATGCCCATCTCCATCCAGTGGCCCAAGATGGAGAAGAGGATGAAGTACATGATGAGGTTGCGAACGAACGGCCAACCGCGTCTTTCGATGACGAACGTGTCCTTCTCGTAGTCGCCCTTGTTCTTCGACAGGTCGTTGACGAGCGTCGCCTTCACGCGCTTCGACGTTGCGAAGTAAATCAGGAGGAACAGGTAGAATATGCCGTTGTTCACGAGCGCGAACGGGTTGAACGTCCCAATGACCAAATCGGCGACGACAGGCACCACCAGGCCGACCGCAGCCATAATCATGACGAAGGGGCGGGCAACCTTGTAGCGGTTGATGAACATCCAAAACGCAACGCCCTCGAGGATGACCATGACCCAGTCCATCATGTTGGTCACGTTGTACGTCATCGCATCCCTCGACGTGAGCATGAGGTACACGATGACCGAAGCGATGTGCAACGCGAAGAGCACTTGGACGACGCGCATGAACCCCATCTTGTTCGGGGCGCTGAACCTGATCGCATCGTAGGCCTGCTTGGCGGATTTTGTCGCCGCCTTGTGGTCGGCTGCGGCCTTCTTCCGCGCCGCACGCTCGCGCTTCCTGGCCGATTTCGCCTTTTCGCGATCGCCCATCTTCTCGGCGATCACGCTGATGCGCATGGCCTCATCGGCTTCCTGGTCGGCCTCCATGGCGATGCCGGCCATTGCGACCGCCTCGGCCGCGTCGAGCTGGGCTGCTTGCGTGATCCGCGCGCGCTCCGCCCTGCCGGTCGCGTATGCGCGGTCGACTGCGTCCTCCGCGCTGTCGAGGGACTTCAGCCGTTCTTCGAGGTCGTCTACCACATGCTCCCTGTTTTCTTCGATTGTGGCCACGGCTTCCCCTTCGCTTGCAAATAAAGAGACGGTGACCTTATTCGATGGTGAGGATCTTGTCGAAGCCGGTCATCTCGAACACTTCCATGACCTCGGGGAGGACGTTGCGGAACACGAGCGAGCCCTCAACGGCCGCACGCTTCTGCATGGCGACGATGACGCGCAGGCCGGCGGACGAAACGAAATCGCATTTCCCCATGTCGACCACGATGTCTTTCACGCCCTTCTTTGCCAGGTCGGCGGCATACTCGTCGAGCTGGGGAGAAGTGTTCGTGTCCAGGCGCCCCTCCAGCGCGAAAAAGAACGGGGTTCCTTCTTGCTTCACTACGATTTCCATGGACTGCTTCCTTCCTGTATCGGACCGTTCTCGGCTAACACGCCATACCGCTTTTGCATTGCTACCATCTCTTGACGATTGTCACGACGTTGCTGCCATCCACACGCTCGTAACGCATCTCGTCGACGCTTCGCTTAGCCATGAGGATGCCAAGGCCGCCGATGGGAACGTCTTCGATCTCGAGGGGCGTCACCGCGTCGGGCTTCGCCAGAGGATCGTAGGGGACACCGTCGTCGATTATGTCTATGGTAACCGATGGGGGCTCCGCGCTGTAGGTGTAACTCACGCGAACAGAGCCCGGCGACTCGGGGGTCGCGTCCGGGTACGCGTAATGCGCCACGTTGACGAACAGCTCCTCGACGGCTATGTCGAGCTGGTTCTGGGTTCGTTTGGGGCACAGCCGCCTGTCGAGCTCGGTGTGGATGAACTCGTTTACCGTCGTGAGCTCGTCGAGCCTTGCCGGCACGACGAGCGAAGCGGTCACCTCGGGCGGTACGCCGTATTCGAGCGCGAGCATCGTGATGTCGTCGGACCGCTCGGCTTCGCCCACGAACCCGGAAACAGCGTGGCGCACGCTGTTGACGAGGGCGCGCGGGTGCGCAAAGTAGTTCTTTTCGGCCACGTCTCTCAGCCGGTCTTCCCCGAAAAGCTCCTCGTTTTCGTTCATGGCCTCGGTCACCCCGTCCGTGTACAGCAAGAACTGGTCACCGATCGAGCAATCGACGGAATGGGCCCGATACGGCAGGCCGTCGAACAGGCCGAGCGGCAAGCCCGACTTCTCCTTGAGCCAACGCCACGACCCTGCCTGCCACAGCAGCGGCGGGTTGTGGCCGGCGTTGACGAAATCGACGTGCCCCGTTCCGTAATCGAGGACGCCGGCGAACAACGTGACGAACATGCCCGTGTCGTTGCCCGCATACAGTTGCCGGTTCGCGTTTTCGATTGCCTCGCCGAGCTCCATCTCGCTTTCCATGTAACCGCGCACAAGCGTCTTCGCGTTCATCATGAAAAGCGCCGCCGGCACCCCCTTGCCGCTCACGTCCGCCACGACGAAACCGAGCCTTCCGGAATTGGAATCGGAGTCGTCGCCGATAAGGAACAAGTCGAAGAAGTCTCCGCCGACTTCCCGCGCGGCATGCATCATGGCATACACGTCGAAGCGCATGATGTCCGGGAACGGCGGGAAGACGCGGGGCAGGGCCGATTCCTGTATCGCCTTCGCCGTCGCGAGCTCGGCGTTCATGCGCGTTTCCGCCTCGGCAATCCAACCTTTGAGCGCGACGACCGTATCGTTGATGCCCGCCGAAAGCTCCTCGAACTCGTTGATTCCGGGCGTATCGACCCGCGCGTTCAAATCGCCGTCGGTAATCCGGCCGAGCGCCTCGTTCGCGTCAGCCATCCGTCGCAGCACTACGCGGTTGAGCATGAGCGACATCATGGCAAACACCGCGATGAGCAGCACGAACGAAGTTAAAAGCGTCCAGAGCATGACCGACTCTCGTCCTGCGAACACCCGTTTGGAGGGCATGGCCATCACGAGCGTGTAGTCACCCGGCTTGCTCGCGAGCAAGTAACCGATATCGGTGCGGCCGACGCTCTCGAAAAAATCGTCCAGATCGTTGCTGGAATAACCGAAATCGTCATACGCCACGCGTTGGATGCGGCCGGTCCTGAGGCTATCGGTTATCGCACTCATAATTTCCCTGTTATTGGGGGTATCGACGTTATCGCCGCCCTTCAAGCTGGCGTCGTTGGACTGAACGACAGTCCATTCGGCGTCCAGCACCACAATCGTGCCGTCGTCGTTCACGTCGTAGCCGTCGAGCACGCGGGAAAGCGACGCCGTGTCTAACAGCTTGCCGAGAGTCCCCTCGAGCGAGTCGTCGCTTTCCAAGGCGCTTGACGCAATCAGGTCGAAAACCGCTTCGATCCGGTCCTGGTACCCTTGAAGCTGCTTGTCCACGTATACAAGCTCGCCCTCCATCGACGCCTCCGAATGCTGAACGCAATCCGCCGTGATGAAAACGAAGCTCACAACCGACGTAATCATGAACGAGGCCAAAAACACTGCGGACAGCCCCGCCGCGAACACGCCCCGCAGACTCGCCCGCGTCTCGGAAGCGGCCGCCCTGCGGGCCAGCCAATCTCCGAGCATGCAGGCAACCACCATGAGCAGGGCGTCGATCAACATTTGCCAGCCGATATCGCCAAGACGCATCGCCACGTGGGCCGCTTCCGCTTCTGCGAAGGCGACGAGCTCCTTTTCGGTCGCACCCGAAACGGGCATGTTGTGAGCGACGTTGGCCACCAACGACAAGCCGACCCCGGCAAGGAAGACGGAGCTGTACAGCCACGAGACGAACGTGCAAATCAGCGTGGTATATATGACGCGCCTTATCAGCGGAGGGTCGTTGCGCAGGGAAAACGCGAACAGCACCGCGAGGAGGAAGCCCGAAACGCCCATCATCACCACGGACGAAACGGGATTTACGAACGTCATCTCGTAATAGTTGAGCGGCAACCCGATGGAGTGCGCGAGCAAAACCGC
Organism: uncultured Eggerthellaceae bacterium; assembly: GCA_946626265.1. Lineage (GTDB taxonomy): Bacteria > Actinomycetota > Coriobacteriia > Coriobacteriales > Eggerthellaceae > UBA9715. The sequence continues at coordinate 4,898 of CAMOUE010000048.1, forward strand.
GCCCGAGAAGAAGCCGAGCGCCGTTCCCCACGCCGTTCCGAGCAACAGCGAGCCGAGGGCGATCGGGAGAAGCAGCGTGACGATGTACGTCGAAACCTCTCCGACTGGGGCAATGTTCATAAAGCCGAGCTGCACGAACGTGAGCGTAAAGCTGGTTATCGCCAACATGACCCCGGTGAGAACGCGCAGAGAGCGGCTGGCGTCTGCGAGGCGGCCGCGCCAGCGCAGGACCCTTGCTTTTTTCTTTTCGCTCTTCGCCATCGGAAAACGCCTTTTCGACCATGCGTCCATGTCGTAAAGTATAACGTCAATGTAGACGACCACACGCTCGGAGGCCCAAGTGAAATCAGACCCGACAGACGCCATCGCGGCGGATCCGGCGAAGGACGACCTTTTGATACTCGTCGACGGAAAGGACCGCGAAGTCGGATCCGCGACGAAGGCGCAGACGCACGTCGACGGGCTCATGCACCGGGCCTTTTCCGTCGTGCTGATGCGCGACGGCGACGAAGGGCCCGAGCTGCTGTTGGCCAAGCGCTCCCTGCTCAAATACCATTCCGGTGGGCTCTGGGCAAATTCATGCTGCTCGCACCCGCGTCTGGGCGAGGACACGATCGATGCGGCTTACCGGCGCGTTCGCGAGGAGCTCGGCTGCTCGGCGGATGGGCTGCGCGAGATCTCGGCGTTCGCCTATCGCGCCGAGTTCGACAACGGCCTTTGCGAATTCGAGTACGACCACGTGATCGTCGGTCGCTGCAAAGGCGAAATCGCGCCCGACCCCGCAGAGGCGAGCGAGGTGCGCTGGGTGAGCTATGACGCACTCGCGGCGGAGCTGGCGGCCAGCCCGCGCCAGTTCGCGGCTTGGGCGCCGATGGTGTTCACCTTGACGATGAGCCTCGCGAACGACGTTTCCGTGGACGTACTGGCTTAAGGCCAATACAGTTCCCCTCGACTTGCTGCTCGATGACTCGGGAGCCAGGTTGAGCGCCGCATCCGTACTTGACAAGCGAGAAGGCGACCTTTTGAGCAAAAGCGATCCGCCCGAACTAAATAGAAGCGGCTCGAGGCCGCTACCGCGGCCACGAGCCGGATGAATCCCCGAGCTTTGACAAGTCAACCATGTAGTTCGTTCGGGACCCCGTGGCATTGACGCCGAGGCGCACCCCGCGATGCCATTCCTCTTCCGCCGCCCGACGGGCAGCATCGGTAATGGTTGCCCCGCACTCGCTGCACTGATCCCAGCCTAGAAGGCACACGTGCCCGCAGATTGCGCATTTCACCATTTTCGGATAGCAATTATCGCAAGCAGGCGAGCACGTATAGCACATTGGTTCCCTTCCTGGCGAATTCTTGACCCTTTTACTCGCTAGCAGGCTATAACCCTGGAGCAGACGGGGGCTTCGGGCCTCTGGGCGCACCCGGCGCTGAAACATTGCCGGACGAGGTGGGCGCAACGTCCGCCATCGCATCGGAGAAGTCCGTTTTACAAAACGGGCATTTGCTGGGCAAAATGCCCTCCATCGGAAACACCATCCTCCCGCATGCCGGGCACTTGGTGGGGCCTACGGCACCATCTGCATCTGCTGGCCTAAAGCACATGATTAGTTCCCCCTTAGCATTAACCCTACGGCAAAAACACGCTGACACGAGAGCCGAGCTCCTCGGCCCTCTTGAACATATCCTCCATTGGCCCGTACTCAATGCAGAACGCCAAGCAATGATGCACGCAAGCAGGCTTTTCGCCGTTTGCAATCAGGTCCTCACACATGTCGCATAGCTTCGTGGGAACGGGCTGGTAAATCCACTCCATGTCGTTTCGCGTGCCATCCTCGGTCCTGAAAGGCTCGACTTCGGTCACCTTGATGCCCCATTTGCCCAGGCCGATACCGAGGTGGTTGCGACATGCAATCTCGCAGCTATGGCAGCCGGAGCAATACTCGTAGTTGAAAAGAAGCGCGTTCTTAGACATTCGTACCCACTCCCCTCTTAGTTCTCGTCTGCAGGCTCGGCGTAGTACTTGACATTGTCGATGACCTTGCCGGGCTCGTTGATGTTCGTGTGGTCCCTGATGATGTCGAGGTGCTTCGGCTTGACGGGCTTCTTAACCTCGGGCGTCGGCACAACCGTGCCATCGCTCTGATCCTTGGCAGGATAGATCGTGCAGCACATGTTCATATGCACTGACCCGAAGCCGAGCGGCGAACACAGGCGATTCGGAATGAGCTGGTTGACGTCCACATCCCACAGGCCGTACAGATGCGGCTCGCTACCTTCCTGTTCGGGGTACCACCAAGCATGCGACGTCACTACGACACCCTCTTTGATGTTGTTGCGCACTTCAACCTTCATGTTGCAGCGGCCGAACATGTTCTCGATGGTAATCCAGTCGCCGTCGAGGATGCCGTACTTCTCAGCATCGGCCGGGTTGATGACCGCCCACGGTTGCGGGTCGATCTCGCGCAGCGACTCGATCTGGCGATGTTCGGAATGGAACGACGTGTACTTGCGCATGCCGGTCGTTAGCGACAGCGGATAACGCTCGTCATGAAGCGGCGCATCTTCGACTGGGGCGTACGGGCACTCCTTGAAGTACGGCAGGGGATCCTCGCCGAACTCCTCGATATAGTTGGAATGGAACTCCACCATGGCAGTCATGCTGTTCCAGCCGGGATAGCCATCGGGACGCATCAGGCCACGTTCGTACTTCTTGTACTCGTAGGGGATCTGATAGCACACGGCTTCCTTCAACTCGTCGAAGTGCTTGCCCAAGCTGCGGAAGCAGTGGTCCTCGTAGAAATCTTCCGCGCTGTCCCACGGCCAAGCCTCGGGGTTGAGACGCTTGCCGAGCAGCAGGGAAATCTCGAGGTCGGACTTGGCCTCGCCGACGGTGATGGCCTTGTTGATGGTGCCCTGGTACTGCATGTTGCCGCCGTAGTAGGGCTGCACGAGGCCGTTGTGCTCGGCAAATGTGCTGATGGGCAGGAAGATGTCGCAGCAGCACATGATGGTGGGGTTCATGAACAGGTCGGTGGCCACGGCGAATTCGAAGCGCTCCTTGAACACCTTGTACCAACGCGCCGACTCGTTGCCGTTGCACGCAACCGGATTGGAGTTGCTGAAATACCCCATACGGAACTTCGTGGGTTCGTCAGCTTCGAGGTGCTCCAGGATGGCGTCGGGCTGACCCGAGAACATGCGATGGTTGAACAGCGGATACTCGTCCTTGCCCAAACGGCCGATGAACTGGCCGGGCTGCAGGCAAGACTGCGTGTCGACACGCCATTTGCCCAAGAAACCGCGATGGCTCGCACCGCACGTGTTGCCGCCGGGAACGTCCATGTTGCCGGTCATGAACACCATGTCCAACACGCACTGACCGGCCTGCGTACCGGTGAACTGCTGGTCGAACGCCAGGCCCCATGCGATAGACGCGGGCTTGGACGTGGCATACAGACGCGCGAACTCGTAGATTTCCTCCACGTCGATTTGGCAGATCTCGGCAGCGCGCTCGGGCGACATGGTTGCCATGCGCTCGGCAAACTCGTCGAAACCGAAAACCCATTGGTCAACGAGTTCCTTATCGTAAAGCTCTTCCTTGATGATGATGTTGCAGCAGGCCATGGCCAACGCACCGTCGGTGCCGGGGCGAACCTGCAAGCACATGTCGGCGCGCGAAGCCAACCAGGTGACACGCGGGTCGATGACGGCAAGTTTGGAGCCGCGTTTCATCATGTCGATGATCGCATGGCCGAACAGGCCGTCGGGATTCGAGACCAGCGGCTCCTTGCCCCACACCACGATGAGCTCGGGTAGGGTGAAAGCCGGGTCGTCGTAGCGCAGGGGGCTCCATGCGGCATAGTCGATCTCGGGGTAGCCGATGTTGCCGAACACGCTTGAAGCCGTCATGTTACGCGGGCCGTAGCAGGCCTGACCGCTCATGCAATACAGGTAATACGGGGTGCGGAACACCGCCGAGGAGATGGCCGGGCCGTACAGGCTGGCCTCGCGGCCCGTGCCGCCGAAGACGATGACGCTGTCCATGCCGTACTTTTCCTGGATCTCGAGCGTCTTCTCGACGATGGTGTCGATGGCCTCGTCCCAAGAAATGCGCTCCCATTTGTCGAGGCCACGATCCTCGAACGCGCGCTTCATGGGATAGATGATTCGCTTCGGATTGTAGATGTACTCCGGCAACGTCAGGCAGCGCACGCACAAGCGCCCCTGTGTGATTGGATGCGCTTCGTCACCCTTCACCTCTACAAGCTTGCCGTCGACGACGTGGAGCTTGACTCCGCAGCCTACCGGGTGGCAGCCCGGAGCCGACCAAGCGCATGAGCGAACCCAATAATCGTTTTCGGTGCCGGTCTTGTAAGCCGTCTGTTCCATAACCCCCTCTTCCTCTCCTGTTCAGCAGCCTTCAAGCTGCCCACCTGTTTGGAACTGGCTTAATTTAAGCATCTGTACTGCGGTTTTATCCTTTCTTATAAGGCTCTTTGACCTAGTATTTCGGATGGTATGCTTTCCAAAATGGAAAAGATTCTATACGAATCGTGAACTTCCGCACCATGTCTGGACTCAGAACTACAATTGGGAAGTCACGGGCGTGCCCGCGAAAAGAAGGGGAACGAGCGGGGTCGAAGGCGATTCGGCTTTCCCTTTCGCCTGGCAAGCCAGCGATCCGGGAGGGCCACCGTTTCGTCTTTCGCGAATCAGGTGGGATTGGGGGACAGCCATGCAACTCGAACATCTGCGCGAATACCTCTGCTTTGCAAAGACCCTCAGCATCACCAAGGCATCCGAAGAGCTGTTCATCACGCAATCGACGTTGAGCAAGCACATTCGCGCGCTCGAAAAGGAGATAGACGCGCAACTTGTGATCACCGAAGGCAAGCAGATGCACCTCACGCCCGCCGGCGCCCACCTCGCTAGCAAGGCACAGGACATCATACGCGGCTGCGATGCCGCAATGGAGCGATGCCGCGAGCTGTCACGCAAGGAAACCCTGGTCATCAAAGCCCAGAGCATCCCGTTTCAACAGGACGCCGCTGCCTTGCGCTATGTCGAATTCACCCAATCGATGGCCATCTTGGACGAGCGCGTGAAAGTGAAGTATGCGCAGTCGTCGCGTCGCGACTTCGAGCAGTCGATCGCCGGCGGATCGCTTGACGTCGCGCCCGTCTACCGCTACGGCAACGCCGAAAGCATTGCCGCCGCCTACGCCGAGCGAGGCTTTCGCGCAAAGCTCATGGGAACAGACCGGCTCGGCTTTTGGTGCAACGACAGCATGTTCCCCGACAAAACGAGCGTTCCCATCAGCATCATAGAAAACACCCCCGTCATGATGCCCCCGAACTCCAGCGCACCGGTCTACAGCATCCTCCGCGACATCGAGCGGCTCTTCGGCTTCAAGGTCACACGCAACATCGTAGGCGCCGACACGCCCATCGAATACATCTATGCATCAGAGGGCTCGACCGCCTATCTGTGGCCGTCGACGTTCCTGCAAGGAAGCATTCTCGGAAGCCGCCCGCACATGAAGGTCGTAAACATCGAAGACCCCGTATACGAACTCTGCGTCTTCGCGCTTGCCCAAGCCGAGCCGGTCGACATCGGCAAGCGCGAGGTCCTCGACCGCTTCTTCGATTAAAGGCGAGGCGAAGCGCGTTCTTTGTCATCAGATTGAACAATATACATAGGTTCCTATCTTTTTAGTTAGGTTCCTATGCTATTGTTAAAGGGAAGTGTTTTCAAAACCCGCTGCTGAGGCACCGCTCGCCAACTGATTGGATAACCATGAGAAACGAATCCGTCGCCTTTCTCGCGAAAAAGCTGAGCCTTGAAATAGACCGCCTGAGCAATCGCATGCTCGAACCATGCGGTATCACGCATTCGCAGTTCAAGGTGTTGATGTTCCTGTTCAGACGGGAGGACGTTCCCACCAAACAGGTGGACATCCAATCGGAGTTCTCGATGACAAACCCGGCCGTCACCAACATAATGCAGTCCATGGAAGAGCAGGGGCTTGTAACACGGCAGCCGAACGCGGCCGACAAGCGCAGCAAGTTGGTAGTCCCAACTGAGCGGGCATGGGCCATGCAAGACGAGCTGAACGCCGTCGGCATCCGCATCGAAGAGCGCATTGCAGCCGGCTTGGATGCGGACGAGTGCAGTCAGCTCACCGAGCTGCTGAAGAAAACGATCTCGACCGTGACGGAAGCCCCCGTACACGCATGAGCAGGCAACTCGACATCGCAATCGGAACCGGCGATACCCTCGTGAAGTTCGAGGTCTCACCCTCGGCGTTCGGGGGCTTGCGCATCGACCGATGCGAAACCGATGGCGACACCCTCGTCGTACCGGACTTTCTTGAAGGCGAAGCCGTCGTCGAGTTCGGAGCCTCGTCGTTTTCGCGCCAGCCTCATATCCGCGAAATCGTCTGCCCTCGGAACGTCCGCGCCATAGCCAATCGCGCCTTCAGCGGGTGCCTGGGCTTGCGTCGGCTCGTCTTGCCCGACGGCATCGAGCATGCGGACCGGTCCTGGCTTGCCAGCTGCTCCACGCTCGACGAGCTCGTGCTTCCCGCATCGATACCGGTCGTCGGCGCCGATTTCTTCAACTCATGCCCCGCGCGGCGCATCATCATCGGAAAGCTCACGAGCAAGGTGGAGGCCCCCCACACCGAATTGCCCCACCTTGCGGAAATCGTCATCGACCCCGAAAACCCCTTCTTGATCACAGATGGGGCAGCGATCTACGACCGTTCCAACTTGACGCTGCTCAGCTGCCCGAGCTGCGTGGTGAACTACCGCGTGCTCGACGGTTGCGGGGCCGTCGGTGACAAGGCCTTCTCGAACAAGGAATCGCTTCGGAGCATCGAGCTGGCCGATTCCGTCCGCAGCATAGGATGCAGGACGTTTGCCGGCTCGGGAATCGAGCAGTTCACAGCCGGCAATGCGCTCGAGGAAATCGGGGAAAGCGCATTCCGACGGTGCCTGAACTTGAAGAAAGCGATGCTGGGCCCCCGCATCGAGCGCATCGGCGTCGAGGCGTTTCATCAATGCGCCCAGCTGACGTCCCTGCAGCTGCCCGACTCGCTTGAGGAAATCGGGCTCAACGCCTTCGCGCAGACGGCGCTCGTACCCTCGGGAGACGAGCCGACCCTCGTCATCGCACCCGAGAACCCGCACGTGCGCCTGGCGTCTGACGGATTGCTCTACCGCTTGGGCAAGCGAGGCGCAACCGTGCTGCAAGCCCTCGACGACAAGCTCTCGGAATGCTCGATAGAAGCGGGAACCGACGCAATCGAACCGCGGGCGTTCTTCGGGCATCCCTCTTTGCAGCAGGTGACCCTTCCTCAAGGCCTGACCTCTATCGGCGAATCGGCGTTCGCCGAGTGCCCGCATCTGACGGACCTCGCCGTACCGGACTCGCTGAAAACGATTGGCCACGAGGCGTTTCGGGCCACACCTCTCGCCCGCCTCGATCTGCCGGCCGGATTCGCGCATCTCGGGAACCTCGCCTTGTGCCCGTTCCGCGACGAGGGGGGCTTCATAGCCCTGAGGGGATCGACGCCGTCCCCCCATTGCGCCGTGGTCGTCGAGGCGGGCAACCCCTCGTTCTTC
>CAMOUE010000049.1 GCA_946626265.1 uncultured Eggerthellaceae bacterium
TCGATTCGTGGGAGACGCCCTACGAGCTCGTTTCGAAGATGAGGGCGAGCATCGCCGTGCTCGGGCCCCTCGTCGGCCGCTTCGGGCGGGCGCGCGTGGCGATGCCGGGCGGCTGCCAGATCGGCGCGCGCAAGATCGACATGCACTTGCGCGGGCTCGAGTCGCTTGGCGTCGAGTTCACCATAGACCACGGGTACCTGCGCGCAGAAACGCCCAACGGGCTTCGCGGGGCCAAGGTCGTGTTGGACTTCCCGAGCGTCGGCGCCACGGAGAACATGATCATGGCCGCGGTCGTCGCAAAGGGCGAGACGGTGATAGACAACGCCGCGCGCGAGCCCGAGATCGTGGATTTGTGCAACATGCTCGTCGAAATGGGCGCGCATATCGAAGGCGCCGGCTCCATGTCCATCCGCATCGAGGGCGTCCCCCTCGAGAGCATCCACCCGTGCGACCACACGACGGTCGGAGACCGCATCGAGGCGGGCACGTTCCTCGTCGGCGGCGCGCTGTCGGGCGGTCCGCTGACGGTCCACGGCATCGATCCGTCGTACCTGCATATGGCCATGGTCAAGCTCGTCGACATGGGATGCACGGTCGAGACGGGGCAGGACAGCATCACGGTTTCCCGCGACGGGGAGCTCAAGCCCGTCGACATCCAGACGCTGCCGCATCCCGGGTTTCCCACCGACTTGCAAGCGCAGTTCATGCTGCTGGCCGCATGCGCCAACGGCACGTCGGTCATCACGGAGAACGTGTTCGAGAACAGGTTCATGTTCGCGGCCGAGATCGCGCGCATGGGCGCCGAGGTCGTCATCGAGGACCATCATTCGCTCGTTCGGGGCGGACGCCCGCTGCAGGGCGCCGACGTCGAATCGACCGACCTGAGGGCCGGCGCAGCGCTCGTGCTCGCGGGGATCATGGCCGAAGGCGAGACGCGCGTGCACAAGATCGACCACATCGACCGCGGGTACGAGGACTACGTCGGCAAGCTGACGGCACTCGGCGCGGACGTCAGGCGCGTGGGTCCCGAAACCGGGGGCCGCGCCTAACCATGTGCCCGCAGAAGAGGACATACACGACGAGGCAGGCGAAGCGCACGTCGAGGCAAATGCGCGAAGGCGCCGTCGGGACGCACGTGAACCAGGGCGCGCATGCTCAGGGCGCCCCGAAGAACGCGAGCTCGATCGCCTTTTCGAACAAGAGGGGGCGCGATCGCGCGCGCAAGGGCGAAGTGAGCAACCTCATGCCGCGCACGACGTCGAGCGAGAGCGACCGCGTGTACCAGCGGCGCACGAGGCAGCGCCATCGTGCCGTGAAAAGGCAGCGGAGGATAAGCTTCAGGCGCATTCTGATCGGCGTGGTCATCGCAGCGGTTCTCGTGGCGATCGCGTTGTTCGCAGGCACGCTCGCCTTCAGGGGCACGGTGGGCTCATCGTTCGCCCTGCGCGATTCCGACGCTTCCCAGGCGCTCGTCGCCGCAAAGGACGGGCAGCCGTCCTACACGCTCATCGCCACAGACCTGGGATCCGTTGCCGCATCGCTCGACGAGGTCGGTCCCGACGTCATACTGCTCGTGCGGGCGGACGAGGCGTCGGGCAAGGTCGCGCTCGTCGAGATCCCGCAGACGTTGCAGGTCTCGCTCGGCGATACCGGCACCCACAACCTGTCCGAGGCGGCAAGCGACGCCGTGCTCATCGACGCGGTCTCGAAGCTCGCGAACGTGTCGATTTCGCATTACGTCAAGCTCGGTGAACAGGATCTCGTCAATCTCGTCGACGCGCTCGGAGGCGTCGAAGTCGAGCTGTCGCAGGTGGTCGACGACCCGCGCGCGGGAGACGTGTACCTGCCGATCGGCACGCACACGCTCAACGGCCACAGCGCGCTCACGTACCTGAGGACGCAGAACCTCAAGCAGGGCTCACAAGACCAAAGGGACAACCAGCTCGATTTCGCCGCACGTCTCATCGCGGCACTCTTCTCGGCCGAGAATGGCGGCTTCGATTCTCGCATCGAGGCGGTGGGCCCCTGTCTGCAGACGGACTACTCGCTCGCCGACCTCACGGCGTTGTCGAAATGGGTATCGGCGGTTCCCGCATCGTCCATGACGAAAGCGCGCACGCCGGGATACACGACCGCGACGTCCGGCGTCGTGGAGACGGAGAAACCGTACTTCGTCGCGACGGCGGACGGCGTCAAGGGCGTCGTCGAGGCGCTCGAGGAGGGACGCGACCCATCGGCCGACGCGACGGCGGACGCCGGCGCGGTCAGCCCGTCGAGCTTCACCATCGAGGTCCAGAACGGCACGGAGATCGCAGGCGCCGCGCAGGTGACCGGCGACTTGCTCACGAGCAAGGGCTTTACGGTCAAGAACGTCGGCAATGCCGAGCAGCAGATATACGACGAGACGCTCGTCGTGTACAAGGGCGATGAGGGCGAGGCACGCGCCAAGGCCGTCATCGAGGCGCTCGGAAACGGGCGGGCCGTGTCGGCCGGGTACTACTACGATTTCAAGACGGACATACTCGTGATCCTCGGCGCAGACTTCAAACCCACGACGTAAGGGCCGTCTTCCCGCCGTGCGCCTATGGTAGAATCTGGCTGTACGATACGAGAAGACGATAGGAGTAATCATGGTAGACAAGAATGACGTCATGGCGGTACTCGACCTCATCCGCCCGAGCCTCATCGCCGACGGCGGCGACGTCAAGCTCGTCGACGTGACCGACGACGGCAAGGTCGTCGTCGAGCTCACAGGCGCGTGCAAGGGTTGCCCGCTGTCCGAGATGACGCTCGCGAACGGCATCGAGCGCATCCTCAAGGAGCGCGTGCCCGGCGTGGAGGCGGTCGTTCCCGCCGAGTCGATGGCCTAGCGACGGTTGTGCCCCATGGGCGACCTGCTCACATGTCCCGAATGCCGCAAGGCGTGCATAGACTTCCACGATTACGAGTCCATGATCGTCGTTGCGCGGGACTTTGCGCTGTTCACGACGAGGTGCCCGGCTTGTGGCGCGCGCGTCTCGAGCATGCAGGCGATTCCGGAGGACATGCGCGAGGAGGTCCGATTCGCGGCCATCCAGGTCGGCGCGGGCATGGGGCGCGAACTCTAACATGCTGAACGACATTTACCAAAACCTCGACCCGGTGGCGTTTGCCATCGGGCCGCTTGTTGTCAGGTGGTACGGGATCGCCTACGTTCTCGGCTTCCTGTTCGCCGCCTTGATAATGTCCCGATTGGCGAGGCGATGGAGAATAGACGTCGACGCCGATGCGCTGCTCACCATCATCTGCTGCGTCATCGTCGGAGTCATCGTCGGGGCGCGCCTCGGGTACTGCCTGTTCTACGGGAACGGCTACTACCTCGAGCATCCGCTCGACATACTCGCGTTCCAGCAGGGCGGAATGAGCTTCCACGGAGGCCTCATCGGGGCGTTGCTCTCGGGTGTCGTCGCCTCGAGGCTCACGGGCATGCCGTATCTGACCCTTGCCGACCTCGGCGCCATCGTGGCCCCGATCGGGCTGTTCCTCGGCCGCTGCGCGAATTTCGTGAACGGCGAGCTCTGGGGCGCTCCGACGGACCTGCCCTGGGGCGTCGTGTTCGGCGGTTCGGCCGGCATGATGCCACGCCATCCATCGCAGCTTTACGAAGCGCTGCTCGAGGGCGTGCTGCTGTTCATCGTGCTCTTCGCGCTGTCGAGGAAGGTCCCGCCCCGGCCGAGGGGGACGTTCATCGGCGTGTTCCTCACGGTGTACGGAATCGCGCGGTTCGCGATCGAGTTCGTGAGGCAGCCGGATGCGCAGCTGGGCTACCTTTACGGGGGCTGGCTCACCATGGGACAAGTCCTGTCTGCGCCTCTCGTGATCGCCGGCTTGGCGATCGTCGCGTTCGCAATTGCGAGAAAGCTTCCCCAGCAAGGGCTTCCCGCACGAGAGGGCGACGGATAGCGCGACTAGCCGGCTTCCATCCGCATCAGAAAGTTAGGATCGATTGCCATGGGTTTTTTCGACAATGCAACTGACATGCTGGACAAGGGCGTCGCCGCAGCCAAAGGCGCCGTGTCGTCGGTCGGCGGAGAGCAGCTCCCGTTCGTGCGGGGGCTGTGCCGCATGTGCCAAGACGGCTTCGAGTTCGGCTACCACGAGAAGAACGGGGGCAATGCGAGCCGATGGCTCACGCACGAGGAGGCCAACGCAGCGCGGACGTTCTTCTACGAGATGCCGAGCAGCTGGGTGAACATGGGCATCAGCGCGCCCCAGCTCGGGCGCGAGTACCTGCTCGTCACGGGCACGGGGAAGTACCTGCGGAACATGACGGCCGCTCCTGTGGAGAACGCGGGCATCGTCGAGCTGAGCCCCGACGGCGGTTCGTGGCGGCTCGTCTGGGGCCTGAAGGACGGCGGCATGCCGACGAGCGAGCTCGCAGCCCATATCCTGGCGTATGCCGCATGCGCCTCCAAGCCGGGCGGGCCGGCGCGCGTGCTCTACCACGCCCACCCGACGGCGCTCGTGGCGCTCACGGCGCTCGTGCCCCCCGATGCGAGGGCGCTCACGCGCTTGGTGTGGTCGATGTCGACCGAGTCGGTCGTGGCCGTGCCGGGCGGCGTCGGCTACCTCGGCTCGATGGTTCCCGGATCGCAGGAGCTCGCCCGGGCGACTGCCGCCGAGCTCGCGAACCGCGCTGCATGCGTGTGGCAGCTCCATGGCGTGATGGCTCCCGGCGCCGACTTCGACGAGGCGTTCGGCATCGTGCAAACGCTCGACAAGGCCGCAGACGCGTATTTGCGCGCCCGTGCGGCGCAGGGCGGCAATCCGAACGTTCCCTTCACGCTCGACGACGGGGCGATCCGCGCGACGGCCGCGCGCTACGGGCTTCCGATTAGCGAAGAATTCCTCGGATAGACCGAGGAAATACGGCATGGACGCGCGCGAGTCGAGTACCATGTCACTAGGTATGAAACGTCCGTTGAAAGGCACCTTAATGGATGAGAGCAAGCTTTATCTCGGAATCGATTACGGCGGCAACACCGTAAAGCTCGGTTTGATCGACTACTACGGGAACCTGTCGGGGAAGGCGAGCATCCCGACGGGCGACTTGACGAGCAAAGTTGCCTGCAGGGCGTTCGCGGCGGAAGTCGGAGAATTCGTGCACGGCATGGGCGTCTACACGTCCGAGCTCGGCGGAATAGGCCTGGCCGTCCCCGGCATCAAGATGAAGGACGGCTTCATGACCCCGAACGTCAAGGCGGACTGGCCCTTGGTCCTCCAGAGTCTCGAGCGCACGTTCTACAAGGTCAACCTCACGACCATCAACGACTCGAACGCGGCGGCGCTCGGCGAGATGTGGATGGGCGCCGGCGAGAACGCGCATACCGAGCTGTTCGTGACCATCGGCACGGGCATCGGCGCGGGCCTCATCGTCCAGGGCAGCGTCATCGAGGGAAGCCACGGGTCGGCTGGCGAGGTCGGCCATATCACCGTCGTTCCCGGGGGCAGGGAGTGCATGTGCGGACGCAAGGGATGCGTTGAGCGCTACGCATCGGCGCGGGGCATCGTGCAGACGTTTCGCGAGGCCGGCGAATCGGGCAAGTACGACACGGCCATGTTCTCGGAGCACGAGCCTCAGGGCGAATCGGACACGCTGGCCGTGTTCGAGGCGTACCGCGAGGGCGACCCGCGCGCCATCGAGGCCATCGACGTGATGTGCGACAAGCTCGGCTTCGCGTTGGCGCATGTCGCATGCGTCGTCGACCCGGACGTCATCATCCTCGGCGGCGGCGTCGCGAGCGGTGCCGACTGCTTCGTCGACAAGCTTCGCGATTCGTTCAAGTCGTACTGCTTCCCGTCCTGCTCCGCGACCGAGTTCAAGACCGCATCGCTCTCGAACGACGCGGGCATATACGGCGCGGCGCGTTACGCGATCATCTCCGCCCCGCGCGACAAGGCCCAGCGCGATTGGCTCGATCCGGACTTCGGGCTGTAAGCCGCCCACGCATTGGAAAAGACGAACGGCCGCCCGATGGGCGGCCGTTTTCGTGTACAGCGCCACCGAGTTTTAAGGCGCCGTATGAATTCGAATCTACTGGAGTCCGATAAAGCCAAGGTTGCCGAGCAGGCTGAGCAGGCCGAGCACGACGATGACGGCCGCGATCGCTCCGACGATGGCGGCAATGATGGCGATGATAATGATGGGAGAGTCTTCCATGTGCATCTCTTTCATTCGGTACAATGCGTAACTACAATGTATGAATGATACGGCAATTCTTGAAAGTTTGAAACAGCCAAATGCGTTTTATCGGGGAAAGGTGACGTCATGAGCCCATTGAAAGACGGCAGGGACGCGCGGTCGAGTGCGGCGTGCTCGCGGCGGTTCTTCTTGAAGGCGGCAGGTGCCATGGGCATCGGGGCGTATGCGGCCCTGGCGAGCGCCTGTGCCGGCCAACCATCGTCTGCAGGTGCGGAAGCGTCCTCGAATGCGCAGGCGGCAGAGGTCCCGTCGTCTGGGCAGGCCGCATCGGCAGGCGCGTCGACATCCTCGCCGGCGCAAGCCAGGTCCGCGGTCGTGTACTTCTCGCGCGCGGGCGAGAACTACGAAGTGGGGTACGTCGAAGAGGGCAACACCGCCATCGTCGCCCATATGATCGCGGGCAAGATCGTGTCCGACGTGTTCGAGATAATCCCGCTCGAGGCATACCCGGAAAGCTACGATGCGTGCAAGGAGAGGGCAGAGCGGGAAAAGGAGTCGAATGCGCGCCCGGGATACGAGGACGCATTCGCCGAACTCGATCGGTTCGACACCGTGTATCTGGGCTATCCGATCTGGCTGGGCGACCTTCCCATGGTCGTGCATTCGTTCCTCGAGAGCCGAAGCTGGGCCGGAAAGACGATTGCGCCGTTCTGCACGCACGGGGACTCCGGCCTGGGGTCTACGGTCGATTTCATTCGGAAGACGTGTCCCGATGCGACGGTGCTCGACGGGCTCGAGATCAAGGGGGCGACGGCGCAGAACGACGGCTTGTCTGCAGACAAGGCCATCAACGAATGGCTTTCGCGCGTGAGGTCGTGACGCCTCGCCGCTACGCCTCGAGCGGCTCCTCGATCTCCGCGAACTTGTCAGGGTCGCCTTGCTCTCCGATTTCAGTGGGATCGCCATGTGACGTGAAGTCGGCGTAATCAACCGGCTCTTCCGTCTCGTCGAGCGCGCTTTCGTTGATGTCCGGCAGGTTGTTCGACTTGAACACGCCGATGTCGAGCATGCCCGTGAGCTTGGCCATGCAGGTCGTGACCATCGCGTCGCCCGTGACGTTGATGGCCGTGCGGCCCATGTCGAGAATGCGGTCGATGCCCATGATCATGGCGACGCCCTCTGCCGGCAGGCCGATCGACTCGAATACCATGGCGAGCATGATCGTGCCGACGCCCGGCACGCCTGCCGTGCCGATCGAGGCGGTCGTCGCGGTGAGAATGACCGTGAGCAGCGCGGTTGTCGAAAGGTCGATGCCGAAAGCCTGGGCGATGAAGATCACGGCCGCGCCCTGCATGATGGCCGTGCCGTCCATGTTGATGGTCGCGCCGAGGGGAATGGTGAACGAGGCGACCTTGGGGTCGACGCCGATTTTCTTCTCGAGCGTCTCCATGTTGAGCGGAATGGTCGCATTCGAAGAACTCGTCGAGAACGCGAAGAGCAGGACGGGAAGCATCTTCTTGAGGAACTGGAACGGGTTGAGCCGCGTGAGCAGGAACAGGATGAGCATGTACACGACGAGGAGCTGAACCGCGAGTCCAAGGTAGACGGTGCCGATGAACTTGACCATCGGCAGGATCCCGGAGATGCCGAGGTTCGCGAACGTGCGGGCGATGAGGCAGAAGATGCCGATGGGCGCGATTTTCAGGATAAGGCCGATCATGTACATCATCACGGCGTTGAACTGCGTGAAGAAGCGGTTGACCGTGGCGACTTTCTTGCCGAGCCGTCCGAGGATGAATCCGAGCACGAGGGCGAAGAAGATGATCTGCAGCATGGTGCCGTTGTTCATGGCGGCCACGATGTTGGTGGGCACGATGTTGATGAGCATGTCGGCCATGGTCTGGTCGGTCGTCGTCGTCTTTGGTTCCACCTGGACGATGGCGTTCATGTCGAGACCGACGCCGGGTTGCGTCACCTGCGCGAGCATGATGGCGATGATGACCGCGAGCGCGGTCGTCAGCAGGTACATGACGATAGTGCCGACGCCGACCTTGCCGAGCAGCTTCGGGTCGGACATCGAAGCGGCGCCGCAGACGATGGAGCAGAACACGAGCGGCACGACGAGCATCTGCATGAGGCGGATGAACCACTGGCCGAGTACGAAGAGCACGCCTTCGACGAGATACACGTCTGCGGGGGATCCGTCGGGTACCGTCATGCTCAAGATGATGCCCACGATCACGCCGGCAGCCAACGAGATGAGAATCCACGTTGTGAGGCTGATAGTCTTGGTCGGCTTCTTCGTCGCTTGACCTGATTCGACCATTTTTCGTCCCCTTCCCCAATGGAGTTGATCCGGCGGATACGCGATGGCGCGCCGCGTCGTCGCAGCCGAATGCGAAATTCACGGTGACGATGGTACCTCAAAAAGTACCAGTGGAATTCGTGCCGCGGCGCATGGCGCACGTTCGGGTGCGCTGCGTGCGGCGAACGGTCTAGAGACGCTGTATTCTGAGGGCTCGACGGTGCCCGTAGCGCCGAGCCGTGCTATTCTAGTCAGACA
Source organism: uncultured Eggerthellaceae bacterium (assembly GCA_946626265.1). Taxonomy (GTDB): domain Bacteria; phylum Actinomycetota; class Coriobacteriia; order Coriobacteriales; family Eggerthellaceae; genus UBA9715. The sequence continues at coordinate 8,745 of CAMOUE010000049.1, forward strand.
GAATGCGGCACGAACGGCTTCGGGAGGATGATATGATCAACTACTTCGTAACCGACGCCGGGGTCGTCAAGAAGGTCGACGGCATCGAGTCCGGTTGCTGGATCGACGTCGTCGAACCGACGGGCGAGGAGCGCGCATGGCTGCGCGACGAGCTCGGCATAGCCTCCGAATTCGTCCGCTCCGCATTCGACGACGAAGAGACCGCCCACGCAGACTTCGACGAGGAGACCGGCCAGGCGCTCGTCATCATCGACTGCCCGTTCATCGAGGACGAGGACGAATCGGTCGACCGCTCGATCGTGCAGTACGACACCCATCCGCTCTCGTTCGTGTTCGTGCCCGAGGAGGACTACTTCATCACGCTGTCCATGCGCCGCAACGAAACGGTCGCGGCCTTCGCGCACGGTGCCGTGAAGAACGTCAACACGGCCCATCGGACGCGCTTCCTGCTCCAGATGCTCCTCCATGTCACGCAGCGCTACATGGTCTGCCTTCGCTCCACGAACAGGCAGCTGCGCGAGTTCGAGCGAACGCTCAGGAAGACGATGCGCAACAGCGAGCTCATCAAGATGCTCGGCCTCGAGAAATCCCTCGTGTACTTCTCGACGTCGCTTAAGGGCCTCGAGTCCACGGCGGCGCGCATCGGCGGCGGGCGCATCGTGGACTTGTACGAAGACGACAAGGAGATGCTCGAAGACGTCATGGTCGAGATCCGTCAGGCCATGGAGATGTGCAACATCTATTCCAACATCCTCAACGGCATCACCGACACGTTCTCGAGCGTTATCTCGAACAACCTCAACATCACGATGCGAACGCTCACGGTCATCACGCTCGTGCTCGCCATCCCGACCATCGTGTTCAGCTTCTACGGCATGAACGTCGACTTGCCGCTCGATGCGACCTGGCTGTTCCCGTTCGTCCTCGCCATATTGATCAGCATCGTCGTCGCGGTGATAATCAAGGGTGGAAAAGTCCTCAAATAGGCGCGCCGCCGTGTCCCCATGCGGGGGAAATGCGCTATACTCGCGCTCAAGTTCATAATCGAAATGCAACGAAGAGGACCGCGCGGGCCAACCTGGCGTCAACCGATGCGCCGGGCGTCCGAGAGCCCCTCCGAGCAGTTCGGCGTGAAAGCGCCTTGGCCGGGCGGACGACCTTCGCAGGCAGGGGCGCAAGTAAGCTGGACCGGCGACCCCGTCAGCGGTCTCGGCGCATGGCGCCATGTGGTCCTGGTACAGCTTGCTGTGCCGGGTTTTTTATTTCCGGCGCAAGGGTTTCGCGCACGTTCGCGGCCGGGCGGTTCGCCTCGGCTTCGGGCGGCGCTTGGCGCAAGGAGGTTGACGGTGTCGGAAGACAAGAAGAAGATCGCCATGAGCACGGTCGCGCTCGAGGGTGCGCCGCGCGGTCTGGGGTCTGACAATCCGAAGCAGGGCATGCGAATGACGGGCGCGCAGGCGATAATCGCCTCGCTCGAGGCGGAGGGCGTCGACGTGCTGTTCGGCTACCCGGGCGGGCAGGCGATCAAGATCTACGACGCCCTTTACGATTCGAAGCAGCTGCATCATGTCCTCGCCCGCCACGAGCAGGGCGCCGTGCACGAAGCGGACGGCTATGCGCGGGCAACGGGCAACGTCGGGGTCGCGCTCGTCACGAGCGGGCCGGGGGCGACGAACACGATTACCGGCATCGGCACGGCCTACATGGACTCCGTCCCGCTCGTCGTCGTGACGGGTCAGGTGCCGCGCGCGATGATCGGGACTGACTCGTTCCAGGAATCCGACATCGTCGGCATGACCATGTCCGTCGTCAAGCACAGCTACCTGCTGCAGTCCGCAGAAGACATCCCGCGCACGTTTCGCGAGGCGTTCCATATCGCAAAGACCGGGCGTCCGGGTCCCGTGCTCGTCGACGTGCCGTCGGACATACTCGGCACCGAGATCACGTTCAACTATCCCGACGGGGTCAACATCCCGTCGTACCGGCCGACTTACCGCGGCAACGCCAAGCAGATCCGCGCCGCGGCGCAGCTCATCGCAACATCCGAGCGCCCGGTGCTCTATGTGGGCGGCGGGGTCATCTCGTCAGGAGCGTCTTCCCAGGTCACGCAGCTCGCACGCTTGCTGCGCATCCCGGTCGTCGTCACGCTCATGGCGAAAGGGGCGGTCCCGTCGAGCGAGCCGCTGAACCTGGGCGCCGTGGGAATGCACGGTTCGAAATACGCGAACATGACGCTGAACAGGTCCGATCTCATCATCGCGTGCGGAGCTCGGTTCTCCGACCGCGTGACGGGGAAGTTCGAGTCGTTCGCGCCCGACGCGCGCGTCATCCACATCGACATAGACCCTGCCGAAATCGGCAAGGTGCGCGAGGCGCAGGTCCCGATCGTCGGCGACGTGCGTCGCGTGCTCGATGCGCTGCTCGAGGAGCTTCAGAAGTTCGACCCGCCCGATACGCGTGCGTGGCTCGACGAGATAGCGGAATGGCGCGAGCGCTTCCCGATGTACGACGAGCGCATGGAGGAGATCGCGGGCGAGATCGTTCCCGAAATCGCCATGCGGCAGCTCTCGCATGCGCTCGACCCCGACCGGACGATCGTGGTGACGGAGGTGGGCCAGCATCAGATGTGGGCCGCGCAGTTCATCGACCGCGAATGCCCCCGCACGTTCCTGTCCTCGGGGGGTCTCGGCACCATGGGGTTCGGGTTTCCCGCCGCCGTGGGCGCCGCCATGGGCTGCCCGGACAAGACGGTCGTGTGCATAGCCGGCGACGGCTCGTTCCAGATGAACCTGCAGGAAATGGCGACGGCGGCCATAAACGGCGTCCCGGTCAAGGTCGTCGTCGTGGACAACCGCGCGCTCGGCATGGTCCGCCAATGGCAGAAGCTGTTCTACCATCAGCGGTTCTCCGCGACCGAGCTTGCGGACGTGCCTGATTTCGTGAAACTTGCCGAAGCATATGGCTGGACGGCCGAGCGCATCGAGTCCCCGGGCGAGGTCGAGGGCGCGTACCGGCGCATGCTCTCGACGGACGGGCCTTACCTGCTCGACGTTCGCATTCCGCGCGACCAGAGCGTGTTTCCCATGGTTGCGCCAGGCGGGCCGCTCTCGGAGGTCATCGGGGTCATCGACGGTGACGAGGGGTTGCGCATCATAAGCGTCGACGACGGGGAAGGGGGCCGCTAATGGCTCACGACAAGAACAAGAACGTGCTGTCGGTGCTCGTCGAGAACCGGCCGGGCGTGCTCATGCGCGTCGTCGCGCTCATATCGCGGCGCGGCTTTAACATCGAATCGCTGTCGGTCGGCCCGACGGAGGATCCGACGCGCTCCCGCATCACCATCATCACCGACGTGGACGACGAGGCCTGGGAGCAGATCACAAAGCAGCTCAACAAGCTCATCGTCGTGCACAAGATCACCGACCTCACCGACGAGCCGTCCATCGAACGCGAGCTCGTGCTGTTTAAGGTGAACGCGCCGGCCGAGCGGCGTAGCGAGGTGATCGAGATCGCGAACCTG